>JABSRS010000002.1:0-23898 GCA_013214885.1 Gammaproteobacteria bacterium | reverse complement strand
TGTGATTTGCTAGTCATTGGCAGCGGTGCTGCAGGCTTAACGTTAGCATTACAAACTGCACGGCATGCTAAAGTCATGGTCCTTAGTAAAGCATTGCTTAATGACGGCTCAACATTTTATGCCCAAGGCGGTATAGCGGCTGTCTTTGACAAAAAAGACAGTATTGAATCACACGTCAATGATACGTTAATAGCGGGTGCTAATTTATGCGATCGCTCGGTGGTTGAAATGACTGCTCAGCGGGCAAAATCATCGTTAGAATGGCTGATCGAATGTGGGGCAGATTTTGACCAGGAAACATCGATAAAAGGTGAGCAACGTTACCATTTAACCCAGGAAGGTGGTCACAGCCATCGCAGGATCCTTCACGCGGCAGACGCCACTGGCAAGGAAGTACAAACCACCTTGCAAGCGCAAGTTCTGCAGCATCCAAACATTCAGATTTTAGAACGCTACAACGCGATTGATATTATTACCCACCTTCATGACAACAAGTCACAAGCTATTGGGGCTTATGTGTGGAATCGTCACACCGAAAGTGTTGAAACGATTAAGGCGACCAATATTGCACTGGCCACGGGTGGAGCAAGTAAAGTTTATCAATATACCAGCAATCCTGATGTCGCTAGCGGCGACGGTATTGCCATGGCTTGGCGCGCAGGCTGCCGAGTGGCTAATCTAGAATTTAATCAGTTTCACCCCACCAGTTTATATCACCCGCAATCGAATAATTTTTTACTATCAGAAGCACTACGTGGTGAAGGGGCCTATCTCCAGCGCCCTGACGGTTCACGCTTTATGGATGACTTTGACTCGCGCGGTGAATTAGCCCCCCGTGACGTTGTCGCCAGAGCCATTGATTATGAAATGAAACGACTTGGCGTTGACTGTTTGTATCTAGATATTAGCCACAAGACCGATGAATTCATCATCAAGCACTTTCCAACGATTTATCGCCATTGCCTCGATTTTGGTATCGACATTACCAAAGAACCGATGCCAATAGTCCCCGCAGCTCATTACACTTGCGGCGGCGTGGTCACCGATAAGCACGGCGCCACCGATATTGCAGGGCTGTATGCCATTGGCGAAGTTGCCTATACCGGCTTGCACGGCGCCAATCGTATGGCGAGTAACTCGTTACTCGAGTGCCTGGTTTTTGCTCAGGCTGCTGCCAAGCATATCGACAAGCAACTTAATCAACCATTGGGTGATATTACCATTCCAGCATGGGATGAATCGCAAGTATGCGACTCAGACGAAGAAGTAGTTATTCAGCATAATTGGCATGAGTTACGATTATTTATGTGGGATTACGTTGGGATTGTCCGGACCAATAAGCGCCTCGAACGGGCCAACCATCGAGTGCAATTATTACAACAAGAAATCCGTGACTATTACAAGAATTTCAAGGTTTCAAATAACTTACTTGAGCTGAGAAATTTAGTCCAAGTGGCTGAACTCATTATCGCTTGTGCGATATCACGTAAAGAAAGCATTGGCCTGCATTACAATCTTGATTATCCAGAGCAGCTACCGGTAAGCAAACCGTCGATATTAACACCAGCTAATTTTATCCAATAAATAATCAAATCAATCGTCGCTTAATACGAACCACTCGAGATAAGCGACGGTAGGCATTATCGTCAATCATGTCACGCCAAATAATTTGCCAACGCCAGCCGCTTTGACCATGCTTTTTAATCATCAGCAGACAAAACCAATCACACACTAAGCTATTATCGGTTATTTCGCCACTAAAGCAGTCATTGGATTGACGAACAACAATCAAAGCAACATCATTAAAACAGAGCTCTTTTAAATCGACATTTAACCAGCGTAAACTGTATTCAAACAACAAATAGTTCACTACAGAGCTTATCACGATGGCCACAGGCAGTACTTGCGACAGCCATAACACCAACGCTAAGATGCCAACAATTGATAATGCAACGTAGCGATACACCGCCACCATTAATGGCGATGACGATACGTTAGCACTATAGAGCGGATAATTTTTTATCATCGCTACAGTGTAGCGTTATTTCGATTAACTGTGATATTTAGGGAGCTTTTAACATATTTAGAGCGATCTCCCCAAACAGCATTACTTGTTCAAGCCGCCAATACAGACATATTTTATTTCTAGGTAGTCATCCAAACCATACTTAGAACCTTCACGACCACTGCCTGATTGTTTTATGCCACCAAATGGTGCGGCGGGATTAGAAATAATTCCCTCGTTAACCCCGACCATACCAAATTCTAATCTTTCAGATACTCGCCAAATTCGACCGATATCTCGAGAATAGAAATATGATGCCAAGCCATATTCAGTGCTGTTGGCTAAAGCAATCACCTCCGCCTCATCGGTAAAGCTAATGATTGGTGACACGGGGCCAAAAATTTCATTGGCGGCAATAGGCATATCATTAGTAACATTGGTTAAAATTGTTGGCTGATAGAAGTTCTCTCCAGCAGGGTCTCGCTTACCACCAAAGATTACTGTTGCCCCAGCAGCAATTGAATCCGCCACCAGCTTTTCAACATCAGATACCGCTGAACTGGTGATCATTGGCCCAATTTGCGCACCATCCAAGCCGTTGCCAATAGTAAGTTTAGCCACCGCCATCGTAAATTTATCAGTAAACTGTTCCAATACATCTTGTTGGACAAAGATCCGATTAGTACAAACGCAAGTCTGTCCAGCGTTACGATACTTTGAATCAATAGCACCTTGAACCGCAGCATCAATATCAGCATCATCAAATACAATAAATGGCGCGTTGCCACCTAGTTCCATTGATACCTTTTTAACGGTAGAAGCACACTGAGCGATTAAAGATTTTCCGACAGCGGTAGAGCCAGTAAACGTAAATTTAGCGACATCAGGATGTTGAGTTAACACTTTGCCCATCCCTCGAGCATCTTCACCAACCACGACATTAAAGACCCCCGCAGGGATCCCCGCACGCTCAGCTAATTCAGCCATAGCCAAAGCTGACAGTGGCGTTTGAGCCGCAGGGCGAACTACAAAAGTACAACCAGCGGCCAGAGCAGCAGCGGCTTTTCTTGCAATCATCGCATTGGGGAAATTCCAGGGCGTAATTGAAGCCACCACCCCGACGGGCTGTTTAAAGACCAGGATCCGCTTATCACCTGCAGCTGATGGAATAATATCACCATAAACACGCTTACCCTCTTCGGCAAACCATTCAATAAATGCGGCGCCATAAGCTATTTCACCTTTAGCTTCGCCTAACGGCTTGCCCTGTTCCAAGGTGAGAATTCGACTTAGATCATCTTGGTTTTCCATCATCAGGTCAAACCATTTCCGCATTAACACTGCACGTTCATTGGCAGATTTAGCCGACCACATTGCTAAAGCCGCTTTGGCCGATCTAACCGCTAATTCAGTTTCTGGCGCACCAGCATTACTTACCACCGCAACCACAGCGCCACTGGCTGGGTTTAACACATCAAATTGTGAATCGCTGCTATGCCAGCTACCATTGATATAAGAACAACATTTTAATAATTGACTATCTTTTAATTTATGCATTATTAGCTTCCAACAAAATTCATCTGTGCTATTGAGTATCAAATATAAGGAAGATTAACTTTCCTTGTATTTGCCAAATAGTATTAGGCTTAGTTGACCAGTAGATTATGTTTGATTACAAAATCTAAAGTTTGATCAAGTGATTTAGCGGTCTTTTCAACCATTTCATCAATTTGCGACTCTGTAACTATCAATGGCGGGCAAAAGGCTAACGACGATCCAGCCACCGCACGCGTGATCATGCCATTATTTTGGCATGCTTGCATCGCATAAGCTCCGACATTACCATCCTTAAACGCCTGACCTGTAGACTTATTTGCCACCAATTCAATTGCCCCAATCATCCCGGCGCCTCGCACTACCCCCACCAATGGATGATCATTAAATTGCGCCAACCGCTGTTGCATGTATGCCCCGACTTTAGCCGCATGGCCAAAGATGTTATCACGTTGGTAAATCTCTAATGTCTTCAAGGCTACTGCACAGGCAACAGGATGGCCAGAGTAGGTATAACCATGACCAAATACGCCAACTTTAACACTGGGTTCGATCATCGCCTGATACATATCCCCCCGGATCACCGAGGCACTAATTGGCATATAAGCCGATGAAAGTTGCTTAGCAAGCGTCATCATATCTGGCTGAACGATACCAACAGTTGTGCAACCAAAATCATTACCAGTTCGACCAAAACCAGTGATCACTTCGTCGGCCCATAACAGAATATCGTATTTATTAAGAATCGCCTGAACCTTCTCATGATAACCATTGGGAGGCACAATTACACCGCTGGCCCCTGTAATTGGTTCAATAATAAAAGCAGCAATAGTGTCAGCTCCCTCACGCAAAATAAGCTGCTCAAGATTATTGGTAATGCGCTCGACAAATTCACTTTCACTCTCACCTGGCTTAGCGTTGCGATAATAATGGGGCGCATCGGTTCTAAGTACTCCGAGTGCTTCAAATGGCAGATCGAAATGAGTGTGGTTTGGCGGCAAGCCTGTTAATGACGCAGCCGCCACGGTGACCCCATGATATGAGCGTTCACGGGCAATGATTTTATATTTTTGCGGCTTACCTATGGCATTAAAGTAATAGCGCAGCATTTTTATGTGGCTATCATTAGCATCGCTGCCAGAGTTACCAAAGAATACTTTAGCATCTGACACTGGCACCATCGCCGAAATTTTTTCAGCCAAATCAATCCCAACCTGATGAGTCTTGCCGCCAAACATATGTGAGTATGACAGCTTACTCATTTGCTCTGTGGCAGCTTCAATCAGCTCACGATTGTTATGACCCAAAGAAGTACACCACAGTCCAGCTAGTGCTTCCAGATACTTTTTACCATTGTTATCATAAACATATACTCCCTGGCCACGCTCCAGAGTCAGAGTTTCAATATGTTGAAGATTAGTGGTCGGATAGATGATTGAGCTCATACGTTGCCTCTCTTTAAATGGCTGTATCACGCCTAACTGGCAGCGATTATTGTTGTAATGAACAAACAATAGCGGATTAATTCATTTGTTTATATAATCACTTCAGTGGGATTACATTTGGATATTTAAATGTAATACTATTGAAAATTTACCAGTTTATGAGTAGAAAATGGGACTAAAAAAAGCCGCAATACCAGGTCAGTTAGCCGACGTCGATTTACGCTTATTAAGAGTGTTTAAAACCGTGGTTGATGCTGGAGGCTTTAGTGCCGCTGAAATCGAGCTCAATCTAGCCAACTCGACTATTTCTAACTATATAGCTGATCTGGAAAAACGTCTCGACATGCGGCTTTGTCAACGTGGTCGGGCTGGATTTAGTCTGACCGAACAAGGCAAAGTGGTTTTTGACGCGACGCTGACTCTGTTAGCTGCAATCGACCAGTTTCGCAATCAGGTAAATCGCTCACACAGCAAGATTTTTGGCCGACTTCATCTTGGATTTGCCGAGCATATGCTTAGTGCTCACAACTCTTGCATTGTCGCCGCCATTGATAACTTTTCAACGTTTGCACCAGATGTCAAAGTTCAAATCAGCTCCATGGGCTCGGATGAAGTGACCACTGCGGTACTGAGCAAGCAAATAGATGTCGGTATTACGGTGCTACCTCACGATTACCCTGAACTAGAAATTTTGCCATTATTCGACGAGCAGATGCTACTCTATTGCGCCAGCGGCCACCCGCTTTATAACGTTGTGCAATCAGATATCAACCCACAAAAATTACAACAATATAAGTTTGTCGAATCGCCACGTCTAATGCCTGGACGCGAAGCACACCCAGATATGAAGTTATGGAATATCCAAGCCAAAGCTCATCATCAGGAGGCTCGCGCAACACTAATCCTCAGCGGTCATTATTTGGGGATCTTACCTCATCATCTTGTTACCAATCTCAAACTTCAAGATCAAATGCGCCCACTGTTCGAACAAACCTACGGCTACACTAATACCTTTAAAGCGATCCATCGCAAAAAAAATCCCAACGAACTGATCATCAATATCTTTAACCAGTGCCTACGCCAATCAATTAATCGAGCTGACAAGTCATAATCAAATCGATTGTGATTATTCAGCATTGCAATTAGTTTTGAGTAACCAACATCTTCAACATCATAGAACTCTGAATTTTATAGCTTTATTTAGAGCATAGCTAAAGGTTATAGCACTACGAATTTTTATCAATTACAAAATGATTGTGGCTTTGTTACAAATAAGTAGTCAACTAAGCGGAGTCAACTATGAATATTAAATCTTGGAAGTTACCAGTTTTAACCACATTTAAGCAGCCTATCAGCTCAAAAACTAGCCCGCCCCTACGATCACAATCTCAGAAGAACAAGAATGATGATGAACGGTGTTTTAACCGTGGTTATAACTAGGCTCATCTCGCGGTCGCTAGCGATAAACACTCACGGGTATCACAAACTACCCCAAGCTAAAATAAGCTATTTATTTTGATAAAGGATTTTTGTGAACTCATCCAGTCAGGGCAAATAGGCACTGACTAAGCATATAAACTATAGAAAGAAAGTCATATGACCAGAAAAGACCAGATAATAAAAAAAGCACTCGATATTCAGATCATCGACGATAGGTTAACCGCAATTGGCATCATGGATTTTGATGCATTAAAGGAAACGGTAAACAATCTATATGCTGCATTTCCTGATAATTTTTATCATACCTTTGCGGTTAAGGCTAACGCGTTAGTAGCAGTGCTCAGTGCCTTACGTCAATATGGTATGGGAGCAGAAGTGGCCAGCCCTGGGGAGTTAACTATTGCATTAGCTGCTGGGTTTAAAGCTCATGAAATTATTTACGACTCACCAGCTAAAACACTTGACGACTTGCGCACTTGCATTAAAAACGACATCTCGCTCAATATCGATAACTTGCAAGAACTAGCGCGGATAGATCAGTTAATGCTTGAGTTTCCAGCATCTAAATCGGTGATCGGTTTTCGGATAAATCCGCAAATCGGTGGTGGCGAGATAAGTTCCACCAGCACTGCAACGGCAACCTCAAAGTTTGGTTATGCCTTGGCTGATGGCAATAACAAACAAGATTTAATCAATATTTATCAACAGCGTCCTTGGTTAAATAGTCTACATACCCACAGTGGTTCACAAGGCTGTTCGCTCGAATTAATGGCCAATGGCGTTGCTGCCCTGACCCAATTGGCCGAGCAAATAAATGACAGCATCGGTCATCAACAAATTATTCGTTTAGATATTGGTGGTGGTTTACCTGTTAATTTTAGCTCGGATAAAATCACCCCCTCGTTTAAAGAATATGCAGCCGTATTAGCGGCAGCAGTACCGACTTTATTTAGTGGTAAATATCAGGTAAAAACAGAATTTGGTCGGGCTATCGTGGCCAAGAATGGTTTCATTATCACTCGCGTCGAATACACCAAAACCTCTGGTGGCCGCCATATTGCCACCACC
Organism: Gammaproteobacteria bacterium; assembly: GCA_013214885.1. Taxonomy (GTDB): domain Bacteria; phylum Pseudomonadota; class Gammaproteobacteria; order Enterobacterales; family Psychrobiaceae; genus Psychrobium. The sequence continues at coordinate 16,386 of JABSRS010000002.1, read as the reverse complement.
CATGCCGGGGCACAAATTATCACTCGCACCGCATTTTTACCTAAGTCGTGGCCAATTCGGGTTACTGGCTACTTAAGCAACGGTCAGCAAAGAACCGCGGCCATATCAGATGTAGTCGTCACAGACGTTGCCGGGCCATGCTGTTTCGCTGGTGATTTAATTTGCGTCGACCGCCCCCTACCAAAGTTACAGCCTAACGATTATGTAATCGTTCATGATACTGGTGGTTATTATTTCAGTAATCATTTTGATTATAATAGTCTACCTCGGGTGGCAGTTTATGCGGTGTCTGGTATTGAGGACCACTTAACTATAAAATGCATCCGCCAGGCTGACACACTACAAGATGTCTTGAGCAAAATGTCATTCCCATGCCGTTACAACCATCATTTGTAACGGCTTCGATTGGTCCCACCCCAAATAATAATAACAAGAGGAACATGACCTACCATGGATATTGAAGTTGGCATTATCGAAACATTACTAGTTGCACTATTAATTCTTTTTGCAGGTTACTTCTGTAACAGCAAAATTGCATTTTTACGCAATAATAATATTCCAGAGCCGGTTGTTGGAGGCATCGTTTTTTCGTTGCTGGCAGCACTGGCACACAGCTGGTTTAATTTTCACGTTATCTTTGATATGAGTCTTAAAGGCCCATTGATGACGATCTTTTTCACCACAGTTGGTCTTGGAGCAAGTTTTAAGTTATTGCTTAAAGGCGGCCCAAAAGTGGTGTTATTTTTGGCAGTGGCAACGGGTTATTTATTTATCCAAAATGCGTTAGGTATATCTCTGGCGATGGCCAGTGGCATGGATCCAATATTGGGGTTAATTGCTGGATCAGTTACCTTATCAGGAGGTCATGGCAATGGTGCTACTTATGCCGATTTATTTATCGAACAATACAATATGCCTGGTGGGATATTCGAACTAGCCATGGCAGCTGCCACCATGGGGCTGGTTTTAGGTGGACTAGTTGGTGGACCTGTTAGCAAACGATTAATCAAACGCTACAATTTAAAAGCCGATGAATTCCACGAAGAATTAGATGACACCGTCACTTTTAATCCAGAAGATCACGATTTAGTGACTCCGAAAAAAATGATGGAAACCCTATTTGTTATTTTGACTTGTATGGTTGCTGGTGACCTAGCTTATACCGCACTAAAGTCTGCGGGCTTAGTGTTACCATCGTTTTTAATGCCATTACTTTTTGGCGTAGTAGCAACCAATCTATGTGATTTTTCTAAGTTGTATTCAATTAGCCGTGCCTGCATCGACTTGTGGGGCACGATGGCACTGTCGATCTTCTTGGCGATGGCACTGATGTCGTTAAAAGTATGGGAACTGGCTAACTTAGCTGGACCAATGGTTATGATTATCTTGGCTCAAGCCATAGTGCTGATGCTGTTCGCTTATTTTATTACCTTTAGAATAATGGGTAAAAATTATAATGCAGCGATTATGGCTGGCGGACATTGTGGTTTTGGCTTAGGGGCAACACCGACAGCGGTGGCTAATATGGAAGCGTTGGTTGCTCGTCATGGTCCTTCGCCACAGGCATTTTTAGTGGTACCGCTAGTTGGCGCATTCTTTATTGATATAACCAACGCCTTGGTTATTCAGTTTTATTTGAGCTTTATTAGCTAAACGATATCGACCGATAAAAAGGCCCCAAAACTCGATGAGTGTTGGGGCCTTTTATATGTGTTTTATCTGTATTTTCTAAATTATTTAACTACCTTGCCATTAAACACATTGTTAAATTTTCCACCATCGATAGCAATCTGACCATTGACCATCACGTATTCAACGCCTTGTGACAGGGTGTTCCATTGACTGAAAGTTGCTTGATCGCTAAATTTATCAGGGTTAAACATCACGATATCGGCATAGTTTCCAACAGCCAACAGACCGCGTTTTTTAAGTTTAAGGACTTGCGCAGTCTTTGCACTGCTTTGCATTATAAACTGAGCTAACGACAACAGCTTTTTTTCAACCACATATTGGCGATATTTCTTAGGGAAACTGGCATACTTTCTGGGATGGCCATCGGTACCGTCAGATGAAGTAACAACCCAAGGCTTGACCATGAAGTTTTCAATATCAGTCGCCGACATATTAAACGAGGCAACTCTGATCTTATTGCCCTGGACTAACTCAATCACCGTTTCAACTACTGATTGCTGACGTAATTTGGCCACTTGTTCTAACGTGTTTCCTACCAGAGCCAGATCGTCGCTAACAGTAAACAGTAAAGCCTCAGCACCACCGCGGCGGCGAATATTCTCAATAATCTCAGCGCGAATTTTCGGTAACAATTTCGGATCATTTAATCGTTGATGGAAGGCTGTTATTGAATCAGCCATGACCCATTTAGGGACTACTGCACTGCGTAAATGAGTACCAGAAGCCTGCCATGGGTATTGATCGGCTGAAATACTAACGCCCTGCTGTTGCCCGGCTTCAATCTGTTTGATGATCGGGACACTTTGCCCCCACACATCAACCCCTAATGCTTTGATATGGGCGATGTGTAAATGAATATCTGCCTGCTTAGCAATTTCGATGGCCTCGGCAACGGCTTCACCAAATCCAATATTGAAGGTACTTTCATCGCGTAAGTGAGTGTCATATATGCCATTATATTTAGCCGCAACTTTTGCCAATGCCACCACTTCAGCAGTATCAGCAAAGATACCAGGCACATAATAGAGCCCGCTCGACAATCCAATAGCACCATCACTCATCGCCTGCTCAGTCAGTGCCTGCATTTGTTTAATTTCATCAGTCTTGGCATGGCGTTCGGCCAAGCCCAACACTTGCTTTCTAATGCTGCCATGACCAACTAGTAATGCCGTATTAGTGCCGATGCCGTTATTTAATAAACGCTGAGTCATTGCCTTTATATCGACTGGACCACTGCCATCGTTACCATTGACCACGGTTGTGACACCCTGGGTCAGATAATTAAGATTGGCATTTTCATCCTTACTCAGTAGCTCTTGTAGACTATGGGTATGAGCATCGATAAAACCTGGGCTAACGATTAAATCTTCACTAGTTATTCGGCGTGCGGCCTGATAATCAACCTCACCGCGCTCGCTAATTGCGCATATCAATTCACCGCAAATCCCAATGTCGAGGGCCTTGCCAGCACTGCCATCTCCGACAAATACCTTGCTCGCACTTATTAACAGATCAACTGACAACGGCATAGTTTTTTCGAACGCAGCAGCAGGGGTCGCTAATAAAGTGGCCATTAGAGTTTCACTGGCTTGGTTTGCAATATCGGTGATGACCGTACGATCGGTATGATCGCCCATTTCATAGGTAATAGCATGGGCCCCAAATGCATCGGCGATGTATTGTTTAAAGACCCCTTTATCTGGATTATTACCTGGTTTTTGGGTTACTACAAAAGGAGCGGCCTGCTGAGCCAAGTTACCTAACCACTGCTGTGAAAGTAGTGCAGGACTTAACCCATAATCCCCAGGCATCGTGTAAAAGACATTGTGGCGGGTCGAATGGAAATCAACGGCATAAACTATTTTGCCACCCTGCTGAGTAATTGACACTAGCTTGTCTCTAACTAACCATGATTCAATTTGCTTAAACTCTTTCCAGTCTCGATTTAAATCAACACCGTTGGCATTATGGCGCCAATTACCCAACGCAACGCCATCGGGGTTTAGATCTGGAATAACCAAGATATTAAAACGCTGCCTAAATGCCCGAGTCTGTGCGTTATCTTGCAGCAAATATTCAACAAATGGCAACAACGCCAAAGCCCCAGTCACTTCAGGTGGGTGTTGTCGCCCCAAAATAACCAACCATTCATTACCTTGACCAGTGATTTCAAGCTGGCCAATCTCGCGTTGCTGGGTCGACAGCCCCAGTGTGGTATAACTGACCGAGTCATGTCGTGCTAATTGCTGCATCCACTGCCGATAATCATCATTGGTAATGATTTCTTGCGCGGCAACAGTGACTGGTTTGCTGCTCAGCGACAAATTAAAGCGCACCGAGTCTTTGTCAGCTTGATGCTCGATCGCTTGCCAATTATTACCGTCCAAGGTTAATTTTGGTTGATAGCGATGATCGCCACCACGATAATTAATCACCACCTCGATAGTTTTTTCAGTCAATGAGGATGCCTTAAACGCATACCACGGACTATTATTGATCGGGCTATTTTCTGGAGTAATAGTAATGACGATCAGATTATCGCTGATCCGCCGACACTCATTCACCCGTGCATTGTCAAAGTCATACTCGATATTTAAATCAGGTTGCTGACATGAGTTGTCAGCATTCGAAAGGTTGTTACAACCAACCAAGAGTAAGGCGATTAGAATTGATAGGTATCGCATAATTTTTTCCTGTCATAATAATAAAATTGGTATAACAAAAAGGCTCGAATATATCGAGCCTTGGAACAGTTAAGTTTAATTGCGCTCAATAATTAGAATTTCTTACTCATTCTAATATAAAAGTAGCGACCTCGATTTGAGTGTAGTGAACCGAAATAACCATGAGCTAATTGATCCGCTAATGGTGGTTCTTTATCACCAATATTTCGTACTCCAAAGCGGATCTTGCTACGCTTTAACCAACCATCGCCTTCAAATCGATAATCAGCATGCAAGTTAACGGTAGTATAGCTCGCCACTGGTAGGGTTATTATCTCACCATCAACCTTAGCGGTAGTGCTGGTATCTATTACCTCACTAACATACTTAGAGCTAATTCCTGCGCCCCATTGATTGTAGCGCCAGTTTAGCGAGGCGCGCGCTCGTAATTCTGGGCGACCATTTTGCTTAATCAAATCACCAGCGCCAGCAACTGTTCTGTCGCTAGGAACCGCTGAATTACCCGCAGCCTGAGCCACCAACAGCTTAGCGGAAATAGCATCGGCTTCTTGTTCAAATTTAGTTAATTTAGCAGCGTTTAAGGTAAATTCCCAATCACCAAAGTTAGTTTCCCAATCATAAATCAGACTAAAATCTATCCCTGCGATATTTCTTACCCCAAGGTTCAAATAATCATTGTTAATTTGTATTACTTCATTGGTAGTGGCATCGCGGATCACTGCCTTGTTGCTCGAACCTTCACTGCGTAACAATGAGTCATACAACAGATGAGAAGAACCAGGCAATATCCCTACTAAATCTTTTTGTTTAATTTTCCACACATCCATAGTGATAGTTAGGTCATCTAATGGCTCAAGTACAAAACCAAATGAGGTATTAGTATCATCCTCAGGTTTAAGATTGGTATTACCACTGCGAATATCAACAATGCCATAGCTATCATCGAGTACTGGATCATATAAGTTATTTGAGCGTGGCACGCCTTCTGCTGATACCTGAGGTAAACCTGGAGCACGGAAACCTCCAGCATATGAAGCGCGTAAGCTTAACCATTCTGACGTCTCCCAATATAGAGCAACTTTTGGTTTTAGCGCATCCCCGACATCAGAGAAATTCTCATACCTAGCCGCTAACTGCATTTCAACGTAGTGATCACCAGCATCGACTAGTGGCACCAAAAATTCAACAAAGGCAGAGCTGACATCGCGATCTGCTTTTGAATCTGGTGTTGGGCTGCTCCCAAGCACATCACTGCCTGATAGCTGTACGCCAGTTACCTGGTCAACAAATGGATGACGACCATCTAACAGATCATCACGGTCATCTTCAAATGTTTCATGTCTAAATTCAACACCAATTGCAACCCCGACGTCACCAGCAGGTAAACTCCATAACTCACCATTACTGACCTTAAAGTCAACCGATGCCAAACTGGTTTTAGAATCACGTGAGACATTAACCATAAACTGATCGATAACACTTTGCGGGTTTAGGGTGCTGTCACCGCTATTAGGGTTATTGATATCACCACCGGTAAAGATGTTATATGCTAAAGCCGCATCAGTATTATTAATAGCCGCCTGGAATGCGCTAGCCTGGATCCGATTAGCCCGATCGTTAGTTTTAGCTGCAGTATAAAATGCCGCAGTTTCCCAATACCAATTACCCCACTCCCCCTTTAAACCACCCAAGATCCGGTAACTGTCATCATCAACTTCGATATTACGAGGACCTGTATCAATAGCACGGTAGCTACGCAAACTGACCTGTTCATTAAATGGATTAAAAGCGGCATCAGCTGAAATTTTAAAGCGTTGGGCACTCAAGTTATGCGTTTGCTCGCGAGTTCTTTTAGCCTCGGCGGTGTAATACGTTAGTTCGGAGAAAAATTCTAAATCAGGGCTTATCTGATGGGTTATGTAACTATAGAAATTGAGTCGATTAACATCAGAAACCAATGACCGGGTTGTCCCACGGTCGAAACGTTGATCACGGGGATAACTACCACTGTCGGCACAAATCCCGCCGTCTAACGCTACGACACAACCCGATTCGGTATCTGGTTGCAAATGGAATCTGCCGAGGGTATCAGAACTAAAATCGCCCCAAGGGGTTGCCGTCGAACGATTATCCAACTGAGTATCGCCAACAAACGCCTCTGGTAGTCCAGGATAATTTCTTAGATCGTGGCTAGCTGAATATGCTCGCTCACTCGCCATCATGCCATTGCGCTTGTAATAAGTAAAAGAGGCGGTGATGTGAGTCTTATCTTCGTTGAAATCAAAACCAGTTAAATAACTAAAGGTGGTTTCATCAAGTGGTGTACCTTCTGAACCACCATAAGATAAGCTGACCCGAGAACCAGTATAATCATCTTTTAACAGATAATTAACCACACCAGCGACAGCATCAGAACCGTAAATTGCTGCAGCACCATCTCTTAAAACTTCCAGTGAGCGCAAACCAGAAACAGGTAAGGTATTGGCATTGACAGTAGAAACAGGCACAAAATTTTCTGACTGGGTGCCAGGGTGAGTCACTAAACGACGACCATTTAACAGAGTTAACGTATTACCAGAGCCGACACCACGTAAGTTGATCGATGAAACATCACCACGGGCGTCATTAACGCCACCATTACCAGTCGCTCCGCCAAAGTTAACTTCACCGATTTGTGGGATCGACCGCAATAGTTCATCACCAGTCATCGCTGCGGTATTTTCAATATCCTGCTCGCTTAAGGCGGTGATAGGTAATGACCCGACATCAGCGGCCCGTTTAATATTCGAGCCCGTCACCGTAATACGTTCAATGGATTTTTCTTTATCAGTTTCTGCGGCGCTAACCAGCTGTGATGATAATGCGGCTAAGACACAAATGCTAAGGTGTTTTAACTTAAATTTCGGGGTTAATGTAGTTTTCATATATCTCACAGTCATAGCTGCCTCTGTTGTTATATTTATTAGAATAGATACTATCTTGCCGCAGTATTTTTTAAGTTTACAAATGACTAATTAAAAACATTTTTGTAACACAACAACTTAATACAGCAACAATTAAACTTCGGTTATAGTTTTGACATGGTTCAATATCAAAAACAATTACCCCTTTATTACAATACTATAACCTTGGGTTATATCATGTTAAATTTATATTAAAATACAATGGCTATTAGCGATGTTATCTTGATAGCCATGACCAATGATCCTAGGTATACCGTCGCGCCAAAAATTTCTCAGCGATTATTCAATTCAGTGGTCATAGTCGGCATTATTATTTTCATCACAGGACTCTTATTATGCGCTTACGTCATATCGAAGTATTTCACGCCATTTATGTCACAGGCTCAATTACTAATGCCGCTAACTTTTTACATGTTTCTCAGCCGTCTGTTAGCAAGGTATTGGCCCATGCCGAACTGCAACTCGGCTTTGCCCTGTTTGATCGGGTAAAGGGTCGATTGACCCCAACCCGAGAAGCCCAGATGTTATTTAGCGAGGTCGACAAGGTTTATAAACAAATAAGGTCTGTGAGAAATTCAGCAATAAATTTAAAGAAAATAAAAACGGGGAATATCAATATCGGACTCACTCCAGCATTGGGTTTTAACCTGATCCCAGAGGCCGTCGCAATGTATAAAAAAAAGCATCCTCATGTCAACATCAACCTGCAAACCATGCATAACGATGAAGTTCAGCAAGCATTGCTAGAACATAAAATAGACTTCGCACTGATGTTTTCACCTCCGCCATTGCCAGGGGTAACACAACAGACAATTTGCGAGTCGCAGTTAGTGATGATGTATCCAATTGATTTATTTTCACATCGACCAACTTCAATTACCTTAGATCAGTTGGAAAGCCATGAAGTAATCGGGATCTGGGATAGTGGCCCGCTCGGTGATTTAATTTGGAGTCGTTTAGCCGAAGATGATATCGCGGTTAATACCAATATTAAGGTTCAAACCTACTTTTTAGCAGCGCGTTTGGTCGCTCAAGAAATGGGAGTTTGTGTGATTGACCAGTACACCGCACAAGGGAACATGAGTGACAATGTTGCCATTGCCACCATTGAACCCGCCTTGAATTTCAACCTAAAAGCACTCTATATTGAAGATAAAGCCCTATCCCTCACCGCTGTTGATTTCCTCCAGATAGTCAACCAGCTTAGCGAGCAACCAACTTAATCAATAATAGCTATTACCTGATTAGCGATACCCTTATTAGCGATAAATGAGGCCAACGGTTTCGCCCACCAACAATGGGCGATTAAATTCGATATGTGACGCCTGTGATGTTAAACCGTTAATAATTGGCAAACGATCGACAGTGCTATATGCCGACTGCCACTCAATAAATGCTACGTCATCAATAAATACGGTATTTTGTTGGTTAGGGTCCTGATTCGTTATCTCAACCATCATCCGAATACTTTTATAGCCGATCCGCGGTGAATTAAAAGGTACTTCAATCACTTGCCAAGCGTTGTTACCAGCGACACTAATGGTCTTGAGCAAATGTTTTTTACCATGGCTAAGGGCGTGTTTAAATTTATCTTTCTTGCCACGTCCCTGCCAATAAACCTTAATTTGACTGTTGTGACTCGCATTAACCCGCAGTGCCACCGTCATCGGGTTACCCGACTTATAAACGCGTCTAAAGTTAGTCATGGCGAAGATATCACAGGCCTGAACTGGTAAGATCGTTTTCATTGCATGTTTACCACTAAATGATTTTTGCTGACTAATTGCAAAGCTGTTTTGGTCGACATTCCAGCCTCGCTCTTTCGAGTCAAAGCTGTCGTAACTTTCAAAGTCTGAACCATTAACCAAATTTACCCCAAGACGATAAGACAGTGCTCGATCATCAGTCTTAATTGCCGATAACTGTTGGTTCCAATCACTGCGATAAAGCGCCATAATCTTGGCACTACCTTTAGCAGTAATTTGTAATTCACTGCTAGTATTTTGCTTTGAACTCCGCGCGGTAATCACGCCGTGCCCCCCAGAAGGATAAATGTTAACACCACGTTTTTTCGATAACTGTCGTAATCTTTTGAGTACCGTAAAGCGGTGCATACCAGTCGCAGGAGTTGGTTTATAACCTTTTAAATAAATTGGAATGATTTCAGCACGATGAAACTTTTCGCCGTCCATCCAGACATATAAGATAAAAGAATGAGGAGTCGAATAAAAATACTGATCAAAAATGAAATTACCCATCGAATAAGCGATTAATTTGTCATTATAAACCTCAAAACCCTGCGTGACATGAGGGTGGTGGGCAACCGCGAGATCGGCTCCACTATCGATCGCCGATTTTAATCGTTGCTCGGTAACTAAGGTTGGCTCTGGCGCATATTCTTGACTACCATGATATTGCACTACCGTGGCTTGGCCAGCCAGCACTTCCTTTTCAACCGCAGTGGTAATATTTTTGAGCGAACCATGTGCCGCGCCGCCTTTATCCGCAGCCGCCGTTTGATTGGGGCTGAAATTACCCTGCCAACCGACAAAACCTAACATCGAGAAACCTTGACCGTTTAGGCTCACTCGATAAGGTGCTAGTGCTTGTTGTTGATTAAGCCCGGCACCAGAATAAGCCAGTCCACTGTTGTTAAGATAAGCCAGCGACGATTTTAATCCCTGATCCATATAATCAAAAGTATGATTGTTACCTAAGCTGACATAATCGATGCCCGCCCACTTGAGTGCCGATAACGTTTGTGGTGGCGAAAAAAAGGTCACTGATTTTGGAGCTCGCTGGGAAGGTACCTCCACTGCTATTTGGGTTTCCAAGTTCACCACCGCAAAGTCTGCCAATGACATATAAGGCTTAACATGTTTGACAATTGCCTTAGTATCAGCTGACTCTTGCCCTTTGGTGATCAAAGGTTGATTATTGAAATAAGGGGAACTGTAACGCCGCCCCATCATGACATCGCCACCAAAGGCTAACAAGGTTCGGCCTTTAATCTTTTTGACTAACTCGATATCACCGATCACTAGCTGACTGGTATCAGGTTGAGTTAATTCGAAATGACTAAACGTTTGCAATGCTTGATAATAACCAGGTGATTTAAGGCTAATTTGATAAATGTCGGCGCTTTCTACTGTCAGTAAATAATGGCCATTTTTATCAGTAGTAGCTGCCACCCCCAGCACCGATGCGGTCACATTAGGCAAAGGTTTATCCGCCTCATCAAGAACAACACCTACCAGGGTAACTCCCGAACCAGCACTAGTCGAAAAGCTAAGAACAAGACACAATGTTAATACCAATAGTTGTTTCATAACGGCCACAAATTAAATAAATTAGATCTAAACTAGCATGACAATTTAAGCAAACACAATAGCTTTATTTCGACCAAGCATAGCCCTAGGTTATAACCAGTATTGAGTGAATATGGATGCGGATATTGGTGACTATGGGCCAAGTGAAGCTTAGCAAGCCAACTATTTTTAGCTGTCATCGCTCTAATATAGATACCTGACTTATAATAAGAAGATAATGAGCGGTGCTTATGCCACAAAACTAAAGTATCTTCGGTCCTTAAGTGCAATAAAGTAAGTGAGAGCACAAATGAGCATTAATAAAGACAATATAAAATGGATAAGTCATCGCGGCCTCTGTCAACATGCGGATGAAAATACCCTGGCCTCATTTCAGGCAGGCGTTGAGGCTGGATTTCATTATTTAGAGACAGATCTACGGGCCACTAGAGATGGCCATATTGTGCTGTGCCATGACCAAATCCTCAACCGACCTGACGCAATAGAGATAAATGTTTCAAATAGTACGCGTGAACAACTTAAAAAAGTAAAACTTAACAAAGGATCTCCACTGCTTTTTTTGGATCAGTTTATTTTAGAATTTAATCAAGTAGGACATGTCTTCGATATTAAGCCTGAAACTGGTTTTGAAGTGATAAAATTATTATCCCATTGTAAAATTAATCTAGAGAAAACTATTTTTTTACTTTGGTCTTCCTCCCAACAAAAAGCACTGCTTAAGATATTCCCCGAGGCAAATTGCTTTGCCAGTGAAAATGAATGTAAAAGGGCTGGATTTTCAATTTTATTTAGAATGCCATTTTTAGGGGGCATTCGTCCCGCAAAAATATATTCGATCCCACCATTTTTTAAGGGCTATTCGCTGCTCCAAGAAAAATTCATTAATCGTTATAATCAATATGGAGCCAAGGTGTTAGCCTATCTCCCGGAAACCAAGGAAGAAGCGCAAATGGCCATTGATGCCAACGTTGAATATATTCTAAGCAATCATGATTTTAAATTGATCTCGACCTGACCTGCTGGCGTCATAACTGCCGCAGGCATAAAGGTGTAGGCTGACTTCATTAATATTCATCTGATTTACGACATTAGATGTATATCACAGGTATCGGACGAGCCTGGTAGCGGTTAATTAGGTTACCGATACGACATCATAGCCAAGGGGCGATATACAACCAATTTGGGACACTGAACTTTTAATTTCTATCTCGCTAACGCGCAAAAGTGAGATAGATCTCTATTTGGTTATCGTTTCCACCTCTTAAGGTCACCGTACATTTTCTAATCGCTGTAAAGCTGCCCGTAATCGCGGTATCATTATATTATGAACGATCATGAAATATATTTAAAACGATTAAAAGATGCGCTGAAAAATGTCAGCACTACTGATAAGGCTGAGGCCAGTCGCCGATACTTTCCAAACGGAGTCAACCTTATTGGTGCTACAGCCCCTGATATAAAGTTAATAATTGCTGACTTTCAATCTGAACATACTGAACTGACAGCAATCGAAACTCTTTCTTTAACTGAGTCTCTGTTAAGAACGGCAGTGTTTACTGAAGAGGTATTGCTAGCATTCGGTTTGATTAATAAATTTGTCAAAAATAACTATGATGAAGATTTATTGTTACGTTTCGAATTCTGGTTAGAAAACTATGCAACAAATTGGGCTCTCGTTGATGATTTGTGTATAAAAACTATTTATCAATTTCTTCTGTCTCGACCCCATTTGATTGAAAAAACCCAACATTGGGCACATTCGAAAGTGCCATGGTGCAGACGTGCCAGTAATGTTGTTTGGGTGAAATTTATAAAAAGAAAAATGGGTAAATCTACGTATAATCTAGATAAAGAACTTGTCTTTAAAAATTGCGATTTGTTGATTGGTGATGGAGATGAATTTGTTCAAAAAAGTGTTGGCTGGCTGCTGAAAGTAACGTCACTACAGCACGAGGGGGCAGTTATTGAGTATATTCAAAATAATTTCAAAAAAATGACACGCCCAACTATAAGGTATGCAATTGAGAAAATGGATACTGACACTCGAAAAAGGGTACTAGCTATAGCAAAGGAAGGTTATGCAAAATAAACATGAATGGAGAAAAAAAGAGAAAGATCTTTACCTCCCTAAGAATCAACCCGAAATAATCGATGTCCCACAACTCAAATTCATAACAATACAAGGGGAAGGAAGTCCTGCTGATAGTATATTCACAGATTATATAGGCGCTTTATACTCTTTGGCGTACACGATAAAAATGATGCCAAAGAAAATGGATGTCCAACCCAAAGGGTATTTTGATTTCACAGTGTATCCATTAGAAGGTGTTTGGAGTATCAATGACGAAGTGATAGCTAATTTTAAAGGTATTATTAACAAAGAGGATCTCGTGTACAAGCTGATGATACGTCAACCTGACTTTGTTGATGATAGCTTCTATGAGGAAATGCTGGAAGTAGCGAAAAAGAAGAAAAATAATCTACTGTTAGAACAACTCAATTTTGAACGTATATCTGAGGGACGCTGTGTTCAAATGCTCCATTTAGGCTCATTTGATGATGAATCAGCTAGCTTTGATAGAATGGAGGAATTTGAAAAAGGTGCAGGGCTTGTACGTATTTCGAAGGTACATAGAGAAATATATCTGTCAGATTTTCGCAAGGTTGTGCCTGAAAATCTTAAAACAGTATTAAGGTTTCAAGCTAAATAAATGCGACGTCGGTATACTTAAATAGGATATTTACACCGCCATTTCCCATACAAAACCTAATCCCTAAACCAACATTGGCACAACTATTTCTATGGCGCTTTGTGCCCCATAACGCTTTAGGTAAAAAAACCCGAGCGTCTGTTGTGTGTTGTGAGTTCAAATGGTCAACGCACTTTCTAATGACAGCTTCTCGCAAAAGTTAGCTTTACTAATGCAACCTGTAATGACGGCACTTACAGCTTAAGTATTAAAAACAATTGTGTTGAGTTTTCTCATTCAGTGACACATTTATCATTATTTGTGAAGAACCACAGAAGTTAGATCTTCGTTATAGCAGAAATGATTGTAGGTTTGATTAACACACTATCCGCTATTTGTTCTTATTTTGCTTAAGGGTTAACAAAGGTTATAGAATCACCCTCTCCCGATACTGACGCTATATCGTCTGAGACTTTAGCTGGTTGAGAGGACGCTGAGACTACTTCATAGTCCATTAAAAACTTACTAAACTTTACAAAAGTTCAGGGTACGAAATAACCAAAATCCAGGCATAAAAAAACCCCGCTAGGCGGGGCTCTTAGGTTATCGTAATGATAACGTCTTTACACTTTTAAAAAGCGGCAGCCTAGAACGGGATATCGTCATCCCAACCATCGTCTAAATCTGGTGCTTTAGCAGGCTGTTGTGCTGCTTGCTGTGGTGCTTGTTGCGGCGTACTTTGCTGCTGGAATCCACCTTGTTGCGGTGCACTTTGCTGTGGTGCTGGCTGCTGGAAACCACCTTGTTGCTGACCACCGAAGCCACCCTGCTGTTGTGCTGGAGCTTGCTGTTGTTGCGGCGCACTTTGCTGTGGAGCATTTTGCTGCTGGAAGCCACCTTGTTGCTGTGCTTGACCACCGCCTTGACGACCACCAAGCATTTGCATCGTGCCATTAAAACCCTGTACTACTATTTCAGTAGTGTAACGGTCTTGGCCACTTTGGTCTTTCCATTTACGCGTTTGCAATTGACCTTCGATATAAACTTGCGAACCTTTACGTAAATACTCACCAGCAACTTCAGCTAACTTGCCAAAGATTGCAATACGGTGCCACTCAGTTTTTTCTCTGTTTTCACCGGTTTGCTTGTCTTTCCATGATTCACTCGTTGCAACTGTAATGTTTGCAACAGCACCGCCATTAGGCATGTAGCGAACTTCAGGATCTTGACCCAAATTGCCCACTATTATTACTTTATTCACGCCTTTAGTGGCCATGCATTTCTCCTAAAATTTGTTTGCTTTTTAACTGGTGGTAGAGAGTAACACAGCACGTGCATTACTCAAATCAAATAACTTGGCGTCAACTTTCAAATAGGCTGCCTTGTCATCATAAATAACAATAGCTTCTGTCACGCCTGACAATGACATCAAGTGTTCAGCCATCGTTTCAGCACTTTTTTGGTCGCTAACATTGGCATCTAAAGTATATGTTTTTAACACTTCAGGATTAACCATGCCACTAGTATACAACCACCACAGTAAAACTAACGTGGTCGACGTCAAAAATACGCCAGATAATCCAAACCATTGATAGCAAGCTCCGCCTAGAATACCACCACAAAAAGCCCCGAAGAATTGGCTTGATGAGTAAATACCCATCGCGGTGCCTTTTTTGCCGGCTGGGGCAAATTTTGCGATCAGTGACGGCAATGAAGCTTCGAGATAATTAAAGGCTGAAAAGAAGATCACCACGGCAATAAAAATACCGATTAATGAATCTTGAAGGAAGTACATCATGGTTAATGAGACGGCGAGCAGCAATAATGATAAACGATAAATTTGGCGCATATTTTGGTTTTTTGCACCGATGATAATCAACGGCACCATCAAAATAAACGACAATAACAAAGTCGGAAAATAAAGCTGCCAATGATCTGGCGTGGCAAAATCAAGCTTAAGTAACATCAGTGGTAGCACCACAAATACCGATGTTATAACCAGGTGCAACACAAAAATCCCGACATCCAATCGTCTTAGTTGTGGATCTTTAAGCATGGCGCCAATTAATTCTGGTGCAGCGCGGGTATCACCTTTAGGGGCTTTACTAACGACGTTTGGCGCAATAAATAGCACCACGAGAATTCCTAACAAGGCTAAGACTGCGGTTAAGTTGAATAAGCCTGACAAGCCGACACTGGCAACTAATATTGGACCAACAATCAGTGAGATAGCAAATGATAGTCCAATGCACATCCCGATTGTCGCCATGACTTTTGGCCGTTGCTCATCGCGTGTTACATCAGCTGCTAGAGCCAAGACCGTACTCGCGATCGCGCCCATGCCTTGAATGGCTCGCCCTAATGTGACGCCATAAACCGAATCTGACAATCCAGCGACAATGCTACCGACACAGAAAATCAGGAGGCCAATGATAATAATTGGCTTGCGACCGTATCGATCAGAGAGCATGCCCATCGGAATTTGCAATAAAGCCTGAGTTAAGCCATAGGCTCCAATGGCAATACCAACCCATATTGGTGAGTATCCCTTAAGCTCTTGGCCATAAATAGCAAACACAGGCATGATCATAAATAGACCAAGCATACGCAAGCTAAACACTAAAGCGAGTGAAATAGCAGCACGTTTTTCTATTGAATTTAAACCACTCATTATTGGAGCATCATTTCCATTAAAAAAAAGCGATTGTAACACGAATTTTTGGTCAGCTGACTTAATACAAATCAAAATGCAATCGGGAATTATCAAGCAAGGTTTGATAATGCTCAATTAAAATATCACTAAGTGCTTTTTTAACCGAACCGCCCAAACTTAAGGCATTACCACAGACAAATATTTCGCCATGTTGTTGATTAACCAGACGACATAATCGCTCACGCTGCGCCAACAGTATATCATCGACGTAACGCGGCTTTAATTGATCTAACCAAGCTTTATCTCGCGAGAATGCATATCTGAAGTGGGTTAATATTCCGGCTCGTTGTTATGGGTCGAGCTGCTGTTTAAAAT
>JABSRS010000198.1 GCA_013214885.1 Gammaproteobacteria bacterium | reverse complement strand
TATACGGTTTGGGATAGTATGCTACGGTGCCTCATGGCCTTTTGTATAACCTTCATATTTATACCTGAATCCGTCAAGCACTGACCAAAAAAGTGCCTCATTCCATGTGGGTGAGTCCCAAATTTTCTCCCTCTTGGTATTGTATATCCGAATTTTTTTTCAAGACGGTCATATGCCGCGTCCAAGGCTTTTCTATATGCGGCCATTGAATAAGGGGAACCAGCATGCTTACCCTGAGAGCTTACAAACAAGAATGGGTGCTCTACACCGTGAATTTTTTTATAAATCTTCATCTCCTCCTGCCTATACTCCAGGTATTTGAAGAACATATTTCTAATTAAGTTCTCGGCACTTGAATGAAGAAAGAAAACAGGGCATTGAAGCGACTCATCAACAGCTAAATCTTTCCAACCTGAATAATATGCTTTTGGAAGACCCCTAGTGTCTCGTGGGAGCAACCCTCTCATCGCAAGGTATAGTCTTCTTTTCATATTCGGCTCACCGATTATGTCGGTATTTGAGTCAGACGGATGGCTTAAGATGACCTTACAACTACCATCAGTTTGCGGGATGACATCATGAAACCATAAATGGAAAGGTTCAGAGATTCTAGTCCCTCCAAATAAATGTATAACTGTAATGAATTTTGCGGTTAAATTCTCTTCTTCAACCCCATCTTTACTCCGAGTAACAAAGCCATGCTTCAATAGATCTGGTATAAGCCAACTTGGAAAATATTTTGCCCCCTTTACAGTGGGAATAGTTGAACTGTCAGTTTGTAATATCATTTCCTCTGCTTGCTTCTGGATCTTGAGTGCTAGTTTTTTCGTATCAATTGAATGAGAAAAGAAAGATTTAGTTTGAATCCTTGTTGCGGCATACAAGTATTTCATGTATCCACCTTCGTCCTTACTAATTAGTGATTTCCTATAAGACTCTTGTTCTCCTACAAGCCCTTCCATCACACACCAGTCAACAAATTCTTTCAAAGCTCCCACAAGTTTTTTAGCCGTTCTCACGCCAGAAGGAGGCCAGAATAAATCTAATGGATCTTCGGTATCTCTAAGAGATATGGTTCCCTGTATTAAAGATTGTCCGAATTTTTTCATCATTTCCAGTGGAGTAACTTTAGTTTTGTAAACCTTTGAGTATCGAGTGTTGTAATCGTAGAAAAGTCCAACAGCTCTAGCTCTAATCCTCATCCATTCATACCCCCTAGCGTTGTTATCTTCGAAATAGCTAGTTAATGAAGTTACTACTGTAGCTTCCCCATTAACATCTATACATAGGATAGGTTCACTTCTCCCTGATTGAGGATCGGGAGCCGATTTCATAACGACATGATGAAGACCAATAGGAGTTAGTTTATATGTTGCCATCTCACCCTCTGTAGTAAGGTTTAGTAACTTATTGTAGAGGGTAGTTTCCTTTTGGAAATTTGTCAATATAAATAGAAATAGAACTAAATGGTGTTTTGCGGTAAGTTATAGTAACTATAAGTTAGGGGGATAAAAGAGCATACGACTCATAATCGTCAGGTCCCGTGTTCGAGTCACGGAGGGGCCACCACTTATTCCTTGTAGTTCAAATCCTTATAAATGCCACACTCCAAATACTATTCGAAATTTTTAAAATGCTGGTCCATAGCTGGTAGTGAATATTGCTGCTTGCGGTTCGCGACGACGGCGACAACGGCGACAACGAAACTGCTAGGAAGCACAAGGGTTACAGGAAGTAGCCCTATTGTCAGGGAACGGAATTAAGACAGATACTAGGATAGTGTCAACAAAGAATAGACCAAGAATTAGTGCGCTAGGATGGCGAAAGTATTAAATGACTTAATACTCAGTTAAACGGTTTAACAGCTCTCAAGGAACGAAAGCAAAGGTGCAACTTCGGTTACACATTTGTTGTTTCTATAGCCAAATAAACTTCTAGACACCATTTATCGCCAAATAGATATTTCACTAGCTCAACCTTTCCACAAAACACTAGCCAAACTAAAATCTACATTTGTCGTGGCCGCGGCTTACTTAAAGCCACATAGACCACTTAACTTAGCTCATAGCATTGAGCCAGCTTATCGACACCATAACGCCGCCGTACTCATTATTACCGATAAAAATATCATATTGCGAGTCACTAATATGGCGTAAAATATAAACGTATCGTTCTGATGTACAGGTGCTAATTTAGCAATTTCCTACTAAAAAATTCTTCAAAATTTAGTTGTTCCAGCTGCTGCTCACAGAGTAATTAAAGGTTAAAGTAAGAATCATTTACATTCATTGAACTGACCACCAATATGTGGTTTAATCAACTCGTTCCAAACTAGTATTAGTCTAATTTAATCAATGAATTGGTTCACAATGGCATGAACGCCATATGCAATACCCCAACTCCGTGATGGTTAGCTATCTCAGCTAGGATTCATCGAATAATAGTCCAACAAACTCCTGTTGGCTGGGGAATGAAATTCGTTTAAAGGGATAATTTATGAATTTAGTTAACTTGACAAAAAATAGTGCTTTTATTTGCTCTTCTGCGGCTCATAATTCAGCAAGAGCGCTGGATTATTTTATCGGTCTGATAGAGAACTGCGGGATCGCAGTTGAATCAGGTTCCGAATTACCAGAGCAATCATTCCGTAAAAACTATAATTTATTTTTTATCGATCTAACTGATTGCAAATGGGGCAAGGCCATTCCCAATGATATTAAGCAGTTGGCTGAGCAGGCTAAGGTTGTATTATTTAATGGCAAGGAAGGAGAATTGTCTGAAAAGACAGCCATCTTCGCTGGAATTAATGGGATATTCTATACTCAAGACCAGCCAGATATTATGTTAAAAGGGTTGATCCGATTACAAAATAATGAACGCTGGTTTAAGCGAAAAGCGATGGATGATGTTCTTGCTGACTTACTGGGATCGTTAAAAAGAAACCGCTTAGCTCACCCCCCCCAGACTAACAACATTGATTTTTCGGTATTAACCAAGCGGGAAAATACTATCATTAACTTAGTCACAGTCGGGGCACAAAACAAAGAAATCGCAGATCAACTTAACATTAGTACCAACACGGTAAAAACTCATATCTATAGCATCTTCCGTAAGACCCAGTCTCGTAATCGCGTTGAGCTAATAAGCTGGTCATTACGCTATCAAGCAAGCTACATTTAGAATAAATTATAGAGCCACCACTTACAGGGACGGATTTTTTACCCGCCCTAAGTAGTAGTTGTTCAGGTCTGAACTTGCCAAATACGTTTTTTTATTCCCTTGATTACCAGCTCAGTAATTGCTTTTTCGATTGCCTGTTGAACACAAAGATGCATCGGCTCATTGTCAGAATAGCCGGCTTCAGCCTCCGCCAATCGTTTAAAGCTGATATAACGAAAAAATCCAGCACGAACTTCTTGGCTTAGCACCTTTTTACTGGTTGCAACAGAAATCAGTACCTGACCAGTTCTGACATCAACCGCACGCAGATACACCGAGATTAGATCTTCACGATATAATTCTGAAGCGCCGATGCCAAAGTATTCGGCACCAAAGCCTCCTGTTCTAGTATTTGAATCATAGCTAATGATCCCCCCCTCTAGGAGGATTTTGGCACTGGTTAATGCCGGTAACTCATCACTTTTCTTGTTATTGTTTTTTGCTGCTGCTCTGGTAATTTTTCGTTCGGTCAGGATATTTTGTAGCCCTTCTCTTTCAACTGGTAAGAACCAATCAGAATCACTTAATGCCTGCATTAAGATCGAGGTTGCTCCCTGAGTAACCGCAGTCGAGAATGAGCTAACATTGGCCTGAGGCTTGTATTGGCCAGTCTGATCACGAAATGCATATACTGAAACTGTAATCGCCCCTCTTGGTTTCGGCAGTGCTTTAAGTTCCTTAAAAGTTATTGAAGGCTCGACCTTAATCGCCATGGTTTGCTCTGGTGGAATAAGATATCCAATGTTGCTACAAGCTGATAGCAAGCTTAGTAAACTTAATAGTATTATTTTTTTCATCTAATTTATCCGAATCTCGGTACTTCAATTATGGTTATTTCACCGTTAGTGGTATTAGTTATCTGTACGGTAATACTGTCTGGATTGCTGGTTATGATTTGGATCTCATAGTCACCACTGTTGAAGATAGAGTCTTCATTAAACACACTATCTTCAGCATTATCTCCAAATGCTAGATCGGTGATCTCTCGGACCATTTTGTTAATGTATGACCGCTCTAACGACTCCTGAAATTTTTCCGCATATGATTTTTTTGCAATACTAGATTTATGCTTGTTTTGTGCCTGGGCCTTACTAAGTAGGTAGCTGCCATTATGTGGGCTACCGCCAAAGCTCGGATTTATTGGCTGGTAGATCAACTCCGAGCTGTAAACTGAAAATGCAGCGGTCAGAGTTATTATCAGTGTTAGTAATTTTTTTTTCATCGTTACCATCCATCATTGGCTAAGTCAGGATTATTCTGACTGAACTGTGACTGTGTCATTGCATCGAGCAGCAGAAAAATCGCTTGTTCTACTCGATCTTTAATCGGCGATTGCCTACGCCCCAGATGGGTAACGTAGATGAGCCGATTGTTCATTATTAAAGTTAATTTTGTTCCTGCCCGTGGGACCACTTGTTCTTTAATTTGAACATTGATGCCTTGAGTATTCGGAACATCTTGCCATAGTTGGCTAAATTGATGAGAAAACTCACGGCCCATTCTGCTCATGGTGTTATCGATTAATAAACCGCCTATTTCAACTTCAGCAGCATGTACTGTTAGTGACTGGTTCAGCAGGAGAAGAATACAAAAGCGTTTTAACATATAAAATAAGGAAGGCATAACATCCATTAGGTTTGAACATTTAAAATAAAGGGGGCAGTAAGCCCCGCAGTATGTTGTTGTACTACAGTGGATTATTGCTGAACAATAGTCGCAGTGTTCCAATCACCAACTTGAGTAATTTCAATAGTACCTGACGCGCTAATCACCGAGCCTGCAACTATGTTACCTTCGCCGGTCTGGTTGATGCTAAGTTCAATGCCTGCACCACCAATTAGCATTGAATCGCTATCAACACCTGTAATCAAATTATCGCTACCAAATTGGCCAATAATGATGTTATGAGAACTTCCTTCAATTAAAATATCCAAAGAGTTCAGGTCACCATCTTGAGTGATATCAAGCATATTGCTATTGCTATCTAAAATAGTACTCATGGTGACGACGACATCATTCATGTCACCAGCCTGCCTAACGTCAATATCATTGCTATCGGTGGTTAGTGAGTTATCTTCTGCTGAAGCTTGCACTAATGCGACGTTTTCATCACCGGCTTGGGAGATATCAACGTCATTTCCACTGCCATTAAAATTAACCACATGAGTCTCGTTCAAGTCACCTAGTTGCATAACCGCAAACTCATTGTTACTGCCAATGGCACCGACATAAGATTTGTTGTCGTTACCATTCTGAATCATAGTGAGTTCATTGCCATCCCCAATAACATCAAAACTTGCAGTGTTGTTATCATTAACTTGTCTGATAGCGACTTCGTTTCCAGCACCCATAAAGATATCTGATTCTACCTGATTACGCTCGCCTTCCTGGTCGACTGATATCTCATTTTCATCACCGATAACTTCAGCAACAGTAATTTTATTGCGATCGCCATCTTGCTCGAATGACAGCTCATTGCTGCTACCTTGCAAGTCTGCAACCTTCACAGTATTCCAATAGCCATCTTGTTCTATTTCAATATTGTTACCATCGCCAACGACGTTATCGAGGAAGATTTCATTCCACCGACCTGACTGTGTTGTTACAAGTGCGTTGTCGGATCCTTCCATATTACTGTTATATAGCCAATGTCCGCCCTCATTTTGTACAATAGTAACTTCGTTACTGCCGCCTTCAACTTTACTGATGACTTTATTGCCAATGCCGATATAGCCAACACCACTTTGGGTGACTTCGATAACATTGCTGTCACCAATACTATCTATCTGCAACTTGTTATTCTCACCATCCTGATTTACCAGTTGCACATTAGCATCACCGGCACTGTTAGTAATTGCAATATTAGAACTACCAAATTGTGTTACTTCAGTCTCGTTACCATCACCGTTGAGCGATGCCGAAATCCCGTTAACGTCACCTTCCTGAAATAGGCTGACTTCATTACCAATAATTGCACCAGTCTGCGATGTTTGTGACACGATCATCACATTGCCAACGTAGTCGACTAAGACATCGCTTTGAATAGGGTTTATTGCTTGCTTGCTTTCTTCCGCCGCGAAAGCACTCTGATTTAGACCTAGCGCGGTAATAACAGCACAAGTAAGTAATGATTTATTTAATTTCACAGTATTCTCTCCATCATGGTGATTTAAGTATTCAATATTGAGTTATATTAACGACCATTTCGTTACCAATTTGGTGAACAGTAAAATTTTGTTCGCCAAACTGTTGGATATTGGCAATATTGGCATTGCCTTCCTGGGTAAGTTCAGCCAGATTATTGTCGCCCTGTTGCTGGAGGGTGACGGTATTGCCATAACCTGACTGAATAACGTTGGCCATATTGCCGATGCCTTCTTGACTAATGAAGATGCTATTAGCCGCGTTG
>JABSRS010000197.1 GCA_013214885.1 Gammaproteobacteria bacterium | reverse complement strand
GGTATTGGGGGCGACATATTCAGTAGATAAATACAGCGTAACTGCACGCGTTAACTATTTTGGAGAAGTAAGCTCTGCCGCCTATGGCTCACAAAAGAAAACCTGGGGGGCAAAAAGCACCGTCGATTTGAGTGGTTTCTATGAGGTTTCAGAGGCACTAAGAATCAGTGCTGGGATCCTGAACCTGCTAGATCAGAAGCCTGATGAATGGGGAGAAGAAAGTGTCTTTGCGGTCGATGGCGATGTTAAATATAAGTATTCCGATATGGGGTTCAAATATGGCTGGACCAGTTTTCCGTTTTCACTAGCGGGTCGTGAATATTACATTAAAGCGAGCTATCGCTTCTAGCAAGTGAATGAGTTAACGCCAGAGCCTAGTGCTCGGGTGTTAACTCAATTAATGGGCACGAAAACTTAGGTCGAACTGGTCAATAAACTCGCTTGATGAAATGAGTTTTCTCTTGTTATAAAATCAATGAAACTAGCTAATTCTAGCGGTTTTGAAATATAATACCCCTGGCCATAATCACAGCCTAATTGCTTAACAAACTCGAGATGCTCAATGGTTTCAATCCCTTCACCAACTAGCTTCAAATTGAGGCTATGGCCGATTAAAATAACGGCTTCGACTAATCTCGCATCTATTTGGTCTTCAGTCGCGCCACTGATGAATGAGCGATCTATTTTCAACACATCGATCGGAAATAGTTTTAAGTAGCTTAGTGACGAGTAACCCGTACCAAAATCATCCATATGAATATCCACCCCTAATTTTCGGATTGAATTTAATAGCGCTATCGTTTGCTGGCTTTTATCCATTAACAAACTCTCGGTGATTTCCATTTTAAGATACAGGGGTTCGATGTCATTTACTCGAAGGATGTCTTTGATAACATCATGGATCGATGGCTGGCAGTTTTGTTGGCATTGACGGCCCGACACATTCACTGCAACATGAAGTTTATAACCCAATTGATGCCACCGTTTTAAATCAGCAATTGCCTGTTGCAATACCCACTTGCCAATAGGTTCTATCAATCCTGTTTCTTCGGCTAATCCAATAAAATTGTCAGGGCTTATGAGGCCTTTACAGGGATGTTGCCACCTAATCAGTGCTTCAGCACCAATAACTTCCCCTGTTGATAGTGATACAACGGGTTGGTAATGCAGTATAAACTCCTGGCGCTCAATTGCCTTGCGCAGTTCTAATTCGAGTTTCATATGCTCAGTGACTAATTGATTCATCATTTTTGTAAAGAATCTAAAGGTATTTCGCCCATCGTCTTTAGCTTGATACATCGCCGTATCGGCATTTTTCAATAGTTCAGTGGCATCTGTACCATCACTTGGATAGCTGGTAATTCCGATGCTGGCAGAAACTATTGCCTCATGCTGGTTTGAAAGAATAAAGGGGGTGGCAAGTGACGAAATAATCGAATCTGCGAGTCGTTCAATCGCACAGCTATTTTGGATATTTGGCAAAATTATCACAAATTCATCGCCGCCGAACCGAGCCACGGTATCAGTTTTTCGAACACAATCACTTAGCCGCTTAGCGGTAATTTGTAATAATTCATCGCCGCTTTTATGACCCAAGGTATCATTAACATATTTAAATCGGTCGAGATCAATAAACATCAATGCCAGATGACCATTTGCTCGCTGTTCCATCTCAATTTCATGATTTAGGCGACCGAGACATAATTTGCGATTTGGAAGTCCTGTAAGCGCATCGAAATTGGCCTGATGCCAGATATCTTGTTCATATTGTTTGAATTTTGTCATATCAGAAAACAAGCTGATATGCTGAGTAATCGTATTATTTTGATCTTTGACCACGCTAATGGTCAAAAACTGTGGATATACTTCACCATTTTTTCGTTTATTCCAAATTTCGCCTTGCCACGAATTATCGGCTAACAGATCTTGCCACAGTCCTTGGTAAAACTTTTTTTCGTGACGCCCTGATTGGAACAAGGACGGCAACTTGCCAACAACTTCGTCTCGGCTGTAACCACTGATTTCACTGAAAGCAGGGTTGATCATTTCAATTTCATTTTGAGCGTTAGTAATCATTATGCCTTCAGACGCATGTTCAAATACGGTTGCATAAATCAGTGAATCGCCCTCTGACTTATGCCGCTGAACCAACATTTTGTTGAAGGCTATTGCTATCTGACTTACCTCATCGCTACCCTGGACTTTGATTGGCTGATCAAAGTCCAGGGGTTTACTCATCACCGCCATGGCACCAGCTATCGCTTCTACTTCACTAACCAATCGCTTCAAAAAAGTTGATGCGAGACCGACCGACACTAAGAACGTAAACAACAATAATAATAGAACAAAAACCACTTTAACAATCGCATATTGTTGACCTGCATTGGCTTGTTCGAGCATTTCTTTACTGATGCGATCGCTTACCTGCTGAAACAGGGAAATTCGCTTGGAAGATACGTGCCACCAGGAAATAGGATCAATAATGAAACTGTCTTTTCGCAATCTTGATAAAGCAATAATGGCCGCTGAGTCATCTATTTTTACAAGTTTATCAATCTGCTCAATAGTGGCATTATTTTCGCGCAGTTTGATCGCTTTTAACATCGCATTTTGAAATGCTGATACCGTTCGTTTTATGAATTCTATTGCTAGAAAATCAGCCCTTTCTAATTCGGCTTGGCTCTTGAAAACCTTAATTTTCATCCTAATTTCGTTAGCTTTAATGTCGAATTGTTCAATGTAATGGTCGTCGCCTCGTAACACATAGTTTTTAAAGCTATGAGTTAGCCCGCTATATCCTAATAGATATTGAATGTCATTGATGATATTTCCTTTGGCCAGATTTTCCTTAAACCAGGCTCTCACGTCCATTACCCGGTGGTTTACTTGAGAGCCCAACTGCGCTAACAATTTTTGTTTATGATCAGGTTCTGCCGTTACTAAAAAATGCTGGATCTGTTGTTCTTGATTCACTGCGTAGGTATTTATTTGTTGAAGTTTGCGAAGATCTAACTGACCAGAAGCTAACACACCATTGATTGTGCCACGCTCTTGCCCTGCACTTTCTTTTAATCTGAGTAAGCGAATATAATTGTGACTATTCCTAATATGACTGCTACTGCCCGATGCTGTCTGAACTTGCTGAATTAATACGATTAGTTTTTGATTTATTTTTGAGTAATATTTAAAAGATTCAAAATGGTTAATGTTGTCCACTGCTTCGCGTGTTACTTTTAATTGCTCAAATACTTTTGCTATTTTTGTGAGATTTTGTTCGATAGATTGTTTACCTGAAAGGCTTTGTTGTGACCAATCCGCATCACTAATCCTATTTGATAATTGTTCGAACTGTTCAATTTTAATATCGGTTTGTGCGCGCTGCTTATGTAAGATTTTTTTCTGTTGCTTATTTTTTCCTGCGGTATAACCAGCGGTTAATCCCCTTTCCTTTTGTATTTCATGGACAATCTCATCTAACTGCAGCGATGTGGCTACCGATAGCTTAATTTGCCTAGCCTCAATCAAATCTTGACAGAAAGAATAGACTTGAACCCCGCCGATAAATAACATCGTCGCGAGAGGGATCATTAAAAAAATTGTCAATTTCGTTCGAATCTTAAGATGATAAAAATATTCTGACAGAATATGGTAGAAATTAAGAGGCTTTGTCATATGCAATTTCACTTTCCTTGTATTGCTAATACTTGGTTTCACTCATGGCATTAGCAATGCTGACTAGAGATGTCCTAACCCGCTTGGTTATTGGTTGTTTGACAGTTTTCATTCTTTCTGGTGATGATGTTAACAGTGCTAAGTCGGCCAGTGCCTTAACATCCGTCAACTACATTAATCATTAACAGAGGACCGTGCCAAGGAACAACGAACGCAATTAATTGGGTCCAAACTTTCATTTTTAATTGTGTACCAACAACACAACTCGGTGGTTAATTTCGATTGTTGTCTAATTTTTAAGTGTTATCACTCGACACCGAGGCTCAAAATCATTATAGTGCCGCTCTTAATTTTGCCTCAATAACTGCTGCCAACGGCTGAAACTGCCAAGTGCCTAGGAATATTTCTTTGATATCTACCGCAAACATCACCATGCAATTCGGCGCTGAGCCATTATTTGAAAACATCTCGGCACAATTTGGTCACGGCAATCGCTATGGTCTCATTGGCGCAAATGGCTGTGGTAAGTCAACTTTCATGAAAATCCTAAGCGGCGAACTAGTCCCAACATCTGGTAATGTGTCATTAACACCAGGTTTTAAAGTCGGTACGCTAAGTCAAGATCAGTTTGCATTTGAAGAATACACTGTAGTCGATACCGTTATTATGGGTGATGTCGCGCTGTGGAAAATCAAAGAAGAACGTGACCGCATTTATGCAATGGCTGAAATGTCGGAAGAAGACGGCATGCGTGTTGCTCACTTAGAAAGTGAATTCGCAGAAATGGATGGTTACACCGCCGAAAGTCGTGCTGGTGATATCCTGATTGAAGCTGGGATTGAAGAAGAATTTCACTTCGGCTTAATGAAGCAAGTTGCTCCAGGTTGGAAAGTTCGGGTGTTATTAGCCCAAGCGTTATTTGCTAACCCAGAAATCCTATTATTGGATGAGCCAACCAACAACTTGGATATTCATACCATTAACTGGCTAGCCGATGCGCTTAACCAGCGTAAAGCGACCATGATTATTATCTCGCACGATCGCCATTTCTTAAACTCTGTTTGTACTCATATGGCTGATATCGACTACGGTGAATTACGTGTTTACCCAGGTAACTATGAATACTTCCTGGCCGCTTCAGGTCTGATCAGAGAGCAGCTTCTTGCTGAAAATGCCAAGAAAAGCGAAGAAATCGACGAGTTACAAGCCTTTGTTAACCGTTTTGGTGCTAATGCATCGAAAGCGAAACAAGCCAGCTCGCGCGCTAAGAAAATGGATAAGATTAAACTTGATGAAGTTAAATCATCAAGCCGGATGTCGCCTTCGCTTAACTTTAAACAACACAAGGTGCTGCATCGTCAAGCCCTTGTCTTAGAAGACCTAGGTCATGGTTTTGACACTGAAACCTTGTTCAATGATGGCAACCTAATTCTAGAAGCAGGTGCTAAACTTGCTATTATCGGTGAAAACGGTGTTGGTAAAACAACCTTCATCCGCTGTTTAATTGATGAACTAACGGCTAATAACGGCACGGTTAAGTGGTCAGAAAATGCGAGCATCGGTTATTGTCCTCAAGATAGCACGTCTGAATTTGAAAACGACTTAACTATTTTTGACTGGATGTCACAATGGCGCACGCCTAAGCATAACGATTTAATAGTTCGTGGTTTGTTAGGTCGCTTGTTATTTACCGATGACGACGCCAACAAAGTTGCTAAAAATTGTTCTGGTGGTGAGAAAAACCGTCTGCTGTTCGGCAAGTTAATGATGCAAGATGTCAACGTACTAATCATGGACGAACCAACTAACCACATGGATATGGAAGCTATTGAGTCGTTAAACACCGCGCTTAAAGCTTACGATGGTACCTTAATCTTTGTTAGCCACGATCGTGAATTCGTTTCATCACTGGCCACTGGAATTATCGAGATTAAAGATCAAGAAATCCATAATTTCAAAGGTACCTACGATGAGTACTTAGCCAGCCGAGAACTGGCCTTAAGTGTTGCCTAACGCACTTAATTGAAATAAAAAAGCTACCCTAGGGTAGCTTTTTTGATCAAAACCTTTAAGCAGGTATTAACACCAGCGAACTTGAAGCCTCAGTGATATCGATCTCTTGTTCAATTAATGCCATTAATTCTGATTGTTGACGCATGGTGTGATTAGGGGTGATCAAAAGTTCAGCATCACGATATTCGATCTTTAGTTGATGTGGTAGCACCTCAATACGGCCATGAGTAAAGATAATAGCCAGTCGCAACAATTGCACTAATCGCAACAAGTTAACCTCGCTATCAGGAATTTTCTTCGCTATTTTACCGCGATGATTACCGACTAAAAAAGACAAAACCTGTTGTTCTTGATCGCTAAAGCCAAGCATTTCACTATGATCAAGAATGTATTTGCCATGATGTTGACGTTTTTTAGAATTGATCGAAATACCAATCTCGTGTAATTGCGCCCCCCATCTTAACAGCATTAATTCTTGATCCGATAACAACTGCTGACCCCGTTGTAATTGTTGATTAAACTGCTGTAGTTGCAACATCACCCGTTGACTAAACGCCGAGTCAATTAAGTGTAACTTAATCAAATTATTGACCGTACGCTGCCTAATATCGATATCTTGTCGCGAATCACTCAAACCAAATAGCACCCCCTCCCTGAGCGCGCCCGCACTAAAGGTCATTTGTTTAATATTTAGGATATTAAAACAACCACTGACAATGGCAACGCCACCAGCGAGCATGGTTAAACGGCGGCGGTCTATTGATTGCAGCGGGATATTATTGCAATGCCCCCAATTAATCAGCTGCTTCTTAAATCGGGTTAAGCGTTTGCTGGTGATCTTTGGGTCGCCATACAACTCAGTCATAGCCACACTAATCGATTTAATCGCTCCAGACGTCCCTATCACTGACTTCCAACCAAATTCGCGGTAACGGTCGGCTATTGGTCGTAATGTTGCTTCTGCATGGCT
>JABSRS010000196.1 GCA_013214885.1 Gammaproteobacteria bacterium | reverse complement strand
GACGTTAAAGCTAATATTACCCGCGCCAACGAAGCTGGCAGTGAATTATTACAGCGTTCGCCAGCACAGCTGCTCAATACACCACTGCAGCAATCAATCAGTGGTTTTTCATTTCAAAAATGGATCAGTGCTAACGAAGTTAATCCCCATGCTTGTAAAATCACCATTCAATCAATTGAATATCTTGCTGAAATGATGCCGATATATTTACCTGATGAAGATCAGCAAGGTCAAATACTGGCGGGGGCTGTAGTGATGTTAAAGTCATCAGCACGGATTGGTAAACAGTATAAAGCACTAAAAAGTGGCAAAAAAAATAGTTTCGACAATATTTTAGCTGAGTCCATTTCAATGAGAAACTTGATTGATGAAGCGAAAAAATACGCAACGCTGGAAGCGCCAGTACTAATCCAAGGTGCGACAGGTACAGGCAAGGAAGTGTTAGCACGCGCATGCCATGGTGCCAGTTCGCATTTTGACAAGCCTTTTGTGGTGGTAAATTGTGCCTCTATTCCCGACGAGGTGGCTGAGTCTGAGTTGTTTGGCTACGCCGCTAACTCATTGGGTAGTCGTAAAGAAGGCAAGCAAGGTCTCGTGACTCAGGCACATGGAGGAACATTATTTTTTGATGAAATATCCGAGATGACTATGCTCCAGCAAATGAAATTGTTGCGGTTGATTGAGTCAGGGTATTACCGTCATGTTGGTGGCGATCAAGAAATTAAAGCCGACGTTAGAATTATTTGTTCATCACAGCAAGATTTAGCGCAACTGTGCCAAGAAGGAAAGTTCAGAGAAGATTTGTATTATAGAATTAATGTTCTGACCCTCAACCTACAACCCTTGAAGAATCGTCCCAAAGACATTTTACCATTGGCGGAGATGTTCTTGGAGCATTACGCTCACAAGTTATCAAATTCAGTGGTGAGACTCTCGAGTGCATGTCGCGCTCAACTATCAGAATACAGCTGGCCAGGTAATGTTAGGCAGCTTAAAAACTCAATCTATCGTGGGGTCAGTATGGCGGAAGACTCGGTTGAACTTGGCGTCGACCAACTCAATTTACCCTCTTATAGCAATGTTTATGGCTACTATGATGACTCATTTGAAGGGACATTAGATCAGGCGACCAAGCAATTTGAAGCGAATATCCTTCGTCGTTTATACCCCGCTCATCCCAGTACCCGCTTATTGGCTAAAAAGCTCGGGGTATCACATACCGCCATTGCCAATAAACTCCGAGAATACGGCATTTCGAAGAAAACCGCCGCAACAAGTAAGGAAAATTCATGATCACACTTTATGGCTATTGGCGCTCTACCGCGGCTTATCGGGTCCGTATTGCACTTAATCTTAAACAGTTACCACATCAGCATCAGAGTGTTCATTTAGTCAAAGACGGTGGTCAGCAGCATCAAGACGATTACACTCAACTAAACCCAAGTCATTTAGTGCCAACGTTAATCGATGATGACAAAGTGCTTAACCAGTCTGTGGCAATCATTCAATATCTTGATCAGCAATATCCTGGGGTTAATTTGTTGCCACAACAGCCCTTTGAGCGGGCAATAGTCAATGGGATGGCACTCAGTATTGCTTGTGAAATCCATCCGCTTAATAATTTAAGGGTCCTGCAGCATTTAGAGCAGCAGCTCGACGTTGATGGTAAAGGGAAAATCGATTGGATGGCGCATTGGATGGCACTTGGCTTTGCTGCCTTGGAAGAGCAATTGCAACAACATTCGGGCTTATACTGCTTTGGCGATAATGTTACCTTGGCTGATTTATGTTTAATTCCGCAACTTTACAATGCGCGCAGGTTTAACATCGAGTTAGATTGTTACCCCAATATATTGAAAGTTGAACGCAACTGTATGCTACTTGATGCATTTATCGATGCACAACCTGAAAAGCAGCATGACGCCCAGTAATTTTATCTCAGGGTGATTTTCACAATATACCCTGTTTTTTTCGGCTCAAGAGTCACCGCGGTAACGGTGACTTTTGCTTGCCATTGCTCATCTGTGTTAAAGATATCAAGGTAATCATTTGGCTGTGCAATATTATCGGTCACGCTAATAATAATCTCGCCGTTGGTGCTCAATTGTTGTAATTGTTCACGGCGAAGTATTAGATAATTGTGGCGCTCAATATCATTGGTCACGATCCGCAGCGGCGGTTTTAAATAGCTGATTAGCATCGGTAACAGCATTGACAGTACCACTCCCAGCGCAAATAAAATCAACCCTCGGTGAATAGTTATTTCGGCAACCATTCCTAATTTGATGGTGACGGCAACGATCGCTATCACAAAGACATCGAGCATCGACCATTTGCCAATTTGTGATAATCGATTGAGGCGCCGCTGCATCACACCATGACTTACTGGCGGGCAGTTGATGTTATAGAGCAGTAGCAACATTTTTATCAACGGCATAGCGATGCTAAAACTAAATAACAACACAAATAAGCTATATTCACCTTGGTGGTATAAATGAAATATTCCTTGGGCTAAAGAAAATGTATCATCGAAAAAATAAAAGTGAGTAAAGGTAAACATATCCATCGACATCGATGAAATTAACAGCGCAGTGATTGCTAACCAACAGAGGTTTAATATTAAATGCTTGATTGAGATTTCCTGCCCTTTTTATGTAAAGATAGCCAAACTCTAGAATAATCATAAAAGAAACAGTATGCAAAAACTTAAATCAATATTGTCAGTCCAAGTATTGGGTTCGTTAACCTTAGCTTTTGTTTTAGGGGTAATGGTTGCACCGTTAGCTGCTAAATGGCAGTGGTGGCACTTTAGAGACGCGTTCACGGCACTTAAGCTATTGTTTATAGTAGGCTCGGTAGTCGGGGCCGTTTCTTTGATAACGATGGTTTATTATTTAATTAAGCAAGGCGTTAATCAGGCGATTGGCTATGCGGTGTGCGTGATAATCTGCGCGTTACCATTAGGGAATATGCTTTATACAATGTCCCAGGTTAAATCCTTGCCATTTATTCACGATATTTCGACCGATACTGTTAATCCACCATTGTTATTAACGGCTAGCAAGTTACGTAAAACTGCTGATAACTCCACCGAGTATGATCCGACCAATGCCAAGCTGCAACAGCAGGCTTATTCAGACATTAGTGCAGTCTATTCGAATTTAACGTTGGCGCAGACATTGTCTTTAGCGCAAGCAAGCATGATTAAACTCGGGTATGGTGATATCGTGATGAATAAACAACTCGGCCAACTAGAATTTAGCGATCAAACCTTTTGGTTTGGTTTTGTTGATGATGTGGTGATCCGAGTGAGTCGCGAACAACAACGGGTTAAAATAGATATTCGCAGTGCTTCTCGGGTTGGTAAGTCAGACATCGGAAAAAATGCTCAGCGGATCAGACAAATTATCGCGCAGTTGAATAGCGACTTAACCGCTGGCTAAACCCCTTTATTATATTGGTTAAACTAACCGTTTAATCTTAGGTTCATTTAGGCACTATATTATTCAGCGCCTTATAATTATAAAGATTTATCATGAAATTGACTTTG
The DNA here is from genome assembly GCA_013214885.1 of Gammaproteobacteria bacterium. Classification (GTDB taxonomy): domain Bacteria; phylum Pseudomonadota; class Gammaproteobacteria; order Enterobacterales; family Psychrobiaceae; genus Psychrobium. Next base: position 3,115 of record JABSRS010000196.1, on the reverse strand, counting down.
ATTAGTATTGTAGTTCTAAATTCATTTGCTAGCCAATTATCGGCGCAGCAGTCAAATGATTGTCTTGGTATTGCTGATCCTAGTTCAAGGCTGGTTTGTTATGATGAAAAATTCGGTTATAGCAAGTCTGACAACCTAAATCAAGCTGGCGAAATCGCTGGAAAAAAATCGACTGTTGAATCAAAGCACGTCGCTGATACGGGGTTATCGACTTACCGCCCCAATTATTTTTTACCTTATTCGTATAATCGAAATCGCGACACTAGCTTGTATCCCGTGTCCGACCTTTCTTACGAGTTAAACCGCCCTGAAGCCAAATTTCAAATTAGTTTTAAAGGTCCCATTTGGCTCGATATTCTAAACAGTGATATCAACTTATGGTTTGGTTACACTCAGGTTTCATTTTGGCAGTGGTTTAATACCGATTTATCATCACCTTTTCGTGAATCTAACTACGAACCTGAGGCTTGGTTTGAACAGAGCTTTGACTATGAACTGCTTGATGGCTGGGAGATAGCAAAATTAAGGGTCGGCTTTAATCATCAGTCAAATGGTCAAGAGGAACTGTTATCGCGCAGTTGGAATCGAGTGATCAGTTCAGTAGAGTTTGAACGTACTTTCGATAGTGGAGCCAATATGCGAGTTAATTTAAAAACATGGAAGCGGGTGTCAGAGCCTTTGGATGATGATGATAACCCTGATATTTCGCGTTACATGGGACATAGTGAGATCATGGGCATTTATCAATTTAATGATAATGAAATAACCTTAATGGTCAGAAACTTTACTAGCTCACGGCGCGGGATAAATTTTAGCTGGAGTTTTCCAATACTGGGTAGCGATCATGTCAAAGGCTACTTTCAGTATTTTAGTGGTTACGGCGAAAGTTTAATTGATTACAACCACAATAACCAGACGATTGGCATCGGATTTACCATTTCTGACTGGCTAAAATAATCATACCAATTCCGTTAATTATGTGGCCTTGCCGTGCGTAGATAAAATCAATGAGTACAAGGCGCTCGATTGAGTAATAGCCTGCTATTGGGATTGAGAGCAACGATGTAATCGTTTATTTTAGCCAGTACGGGTGATCAGCTTATTGTCGGAATTGGTATCAGCTAGCAACAGCTTTTGTTTGTTTTATCTGCTCAATTGACACTGGACTTCCTTGTGAAAAACCTTGAACAGCATCAATTGGTAATAGGGCTAATTGCTCCATTAATGCTGGATCTTCCACATATTTGGCAACGGTTTTAATACCCATCGCTTTAGCAATCTGACAAATAGACAGCACCAAGGCTTTTGATATAGGGTTGGCTTGGATGTCGTTGATCAACCGACCGTCAATATTAATGGTACTAATAGGTACGTTCTTGATTTGAGCGAGCGATAAATAACCACTACCATAACTGTCAAGCGCAAAGCGCACATTGTATTGTTTTAACGCTTGCATAAAATTGTAGGCTTTAGATAAACAAGATGTTGCAGTGTATTCGGTTATTTCAAAGGTAATTTTACCAGCAATTGCAGGACTTTGTTCAATCAGGTTAATGATTTTGATTAACTGGGTTTCATCACCAAATGATGAGTCGGTAAGATTAATTGCAATGGTGTCAAGATCATCCAATAATTCAGGGTTATCGATGAACCAGGCAATAGTGTGCTCAATGACCCAAAGATCTAATTCTTTGGCTAGGTTGTAGCGTAGGGCAGCAGATAAGAACGTTTTTGGCGTAACAACTTGACCATCACTTAGCTCGAGTCTTAATAAGATCTCTAAGCTTCTTTTATCACTGCTGTTGTTAATTGGCACAACAGGTTGGACAAATAGCTTAAATTTGTTGTTATTAAATCCCTGTCGTACTTCTTGAGCAAAGTGAGCGTCACCGACTAATACCTCATTGTCAGAATGATGCTGATGATAAACTTTTACTTTATTACCCCCTGCCGCTTTCGCCAAATGACAAGCGATATCGGCTTGTTGCATCAGGTCTTCAATCGATAAACTGCTTTGATCAATACAGGTAATGCCAATACTCGCGCGAATCGACAATTTTTTGTCTTGCCACACAACGTTATGGTTAGCCAGCAGCGATTTTAATTCAGTACAACAGCGTTTCGCTGGCTCAGGCGAACAGTCTTTCATTAGGATCGCAAATTGATCACCATTAAGCCGTGCTAGGGTATCTCGCTGACGGAGATGACCTCGCAAAATAGTACTTGTTTGGCGTAATAACTCATCGCCAGCGATTTGACCACATTGTTGATTAATCTCTTTGAAGTTATCTAGATCGATAATACACAGCGCATGTTGATTTTTATCGCTTTTAGCCAGCGTTAATACTTGCTTAATTTGCTGGTTAAATGCACGGTTATTAATCAGACCTGTTAACAAGTCATGGTTTTGTTGATAATCGAGTTGCTGGTTGTGATGCCTGTGTTCAGTGATATCTTCCTGAACAATAACAAATTTAGTGATATTACCTGCTTGATCTTTTATCGCCGAAACATGATCATAAGCCCAGTAGGCATCGCCATTTTTCTTAAGGCTTTGTAACTCACCACGCCAGTCTTTACCAGAACGTAATGATTGCCATACTTCTTTGTATAAAATATTATTGTTGGTTTTTGCGGAGATTAAATCGAGCGGGTGACCAATAAGCTCAAGCGGTTGATACCCCGTAATTTTACAAAACTTTGGATTTACATATTCAATCAGGCCATTGATGTCAATAATGATTAACGAGTTAGGGCTATGCTGTACCGCTAGCGATATCTTCAATAATCGTTGAGCATCGCGGTGACGTTCGATACAAAGTGCGGTTAATGTTGCCGCTTCTTTTAACGCTAATACTAGCGTTGGAGTGGCTGGATTAACTTGTTCACAATACAAATCAAAACTACCAAATAACTCGCCAGTTGAACTCAATATTGGCTGTGACCAACTAGAACGAATCCCTGTTTTTTGAGCTAAATGTATATAATCAATCCAATAAGGGTGAGTGCTAACATCTTCAACTATTATCATTTTTTTATGAAAAATAGCACTGCCAGATGACATCACTCTCTCGCCAATTTTCAAATCTATGAGCGACTCGGTAAATACCTGATT
>JABSRS010000195.1 GCA_013214885.1 Gammaproteobacteria bacterium | reverse complement strand
TGCGAAAGTTTTTTGTTGATACCACGCACCAACACCCAACTATGCCAGTAGAGTTTCTCAATCGATGTTTTGTCTGGACAGAGGTTAATTAACTCGCCACTGGCCAATTCATCTTTAATTTGCAGTCTGGGGATTAAACAATACGCTATGCCTTTTTTGGCCAAATCGACAAAGGCTTGTGATGAACCAACACTGTGACAATAGTAATCGCGTGACTCAATCTTAAAATGCTTAAAAATGAATCTTACGTGCATGTCATCATTGGGATCGTAACTTATCCCAGGGGCATATCTGAGGGCTTGCTTGGTTAACCCGTCGCTAAAGTAACGTTGTTTAAAATCGGGCGATGCCACTAGGATAAATTCCATTGCCCCCAGTTCAAAGGATTGGTAGCCAGGCAATGGCTTCTTCTGGCTAGTCACCGCCCCGACCGCCTCTCCTGAACGCAGTTTTTCAACGGTCTTGGCCTCATTTCTTACAATCAAGTCCAATTCCACCAAGTTATGTTTCAAAATTGGCGCAATGGCATCGAGAAACCAAGTAGCGATGCTGTCGGCATTAACCGCTAAGGCAATTTTTACGGGTTTGGTTGGCGCGTCTGGCAATAGGTCTGGCACCAAAGCATTTTCAAGCTGACGGACCATTTTATAGTGACTTAATAGTTTCTCCCCCGCGCTGGTGACTCTAATCGGCTGACTGCGCACAATCACTGGCTGACCGATACTTTCTTCGAGTAATTTAATTCTTTGTGACACCGCAGATTGCGTAATAAAAAGCTTGGCCGCAGCTTGTTCAAAGCTTTGTTGCTCCAAAACAGCGCTTAACGCTTCAAGTAATTTATAATCAAATTTCATTATTAATTCCTCTAATGACAAATTAATATTATTAATTTTATTTATCACAATAACAAGCGCAAAATGCCCTCATATTATCCCTGTCACTCAACATTATTTATCGGAGAACAACATGAGCTTATTAATCGTCGCCAAAGGATTCACGTTAGGATTAAGCATGATTATTCCTATTGGTGCCCAAAATGCGATGATCTTAAACCAAGGCATTAATAAAAATCATCACTTTGCAGCGGCCGCTCTGTGCTCGATGTATGATGTGTTGTTAATTGTGATTGGCGTAATGGGTGCTAGTGTTATTTTAAATAGCAGCGATTTAATGTTTAGTTTGTTGAGCTGGGGTGGCATTGTATTTTTAATAACTTATGGTGCGATTGCCTTTAAAAACGCGATTGAAACCGTCATCAACGATACCGAGAAATTGGTCACAGCCAAATCGTTTAAGGTGGTGGTGTTAACGAGTTTAGTGGTAACGTTTTTAAATCCTCATGCTTATGTTGATACGGTGATGATTTTAGGCAGCGTGGCGGGACAATATCCTGTCGATACCAAGATGTATTTCATGCTTGGCGCGATTTTAGCTTCAGTTATATGGTTTTTCACCTTGGCAGCCAGCGCCGCTAAACTATCTAATCAATTGAAAAAGCCAAAAGTAAAACGGGTGATCGACTTTATGATTGCATTAATTATGTGGGTGATTGCTGCAACATTATTCCAGAGTTGGAGCGAACGATTCTATAGCTAGCCACGGCCTTTAGGTTCAGTTGTTTGGATCCGCTACTAAGATCACTAAATCAAACATAGTAATCGGGCTGACAAACGGTTAAAATATGCCGCCTTTTTAGTGATAGTAGTTTTATGTCGCACTAAAAACCCCAAATAATTCATTTAAGAGAGTTTACATTGATTTCAACAGCTAATATCACCATGCAATTTGGCGCTAAGCCATTGTTTGAGAACATTTCAGTTAAGTTTGGTAACGGTAACCGTTATGGTCTAATTGGCGCTAACGGTTGTGGTAAATCGACGTTTATGAAGATCTTAACCGGTAATTTAGACCCATCATCGGGTAATGTATCGATTGATACTGGCGAGCGTTTAGGTGTTTTAGGCCAGGATCAATTCGCTTTCGAAGATTTTTCAGTTATCGATACCGTGATCATGGGTCACAAAGAGATGTGGAAAGTTAAAGAAGAGCGTGACCGCATTTATTCGTTACCAGAAATGAGTGATGCCGATGGCATGCGTGTTGCTGATTTAGAAACTGAGTTTGCAGAACTGGAGGGTTACAGTGCTGAAGCCCGCGCTGGTGAAATGTTACTTGGTCTTGGTATCGATGAAGCGCTTCATTATGGCATGATGTCTGAAGTTGCTCCAGGTTGGAAACTTCGTGTGTTACTGGCTCAGGCGTTATTCTCTGATCCAGAAATTCTACTACTTGACGAACCAACCAACAACTTGGACATCGATACCATTCAATGGTTAGAAACCGTTCTTAACGAACGTAAATCAACCATGGTTATTATTTCACACGATCGCCATTTCTTAAACTCTGTATGTACTCACATGGCCGATCTTGATTACGGTGAACTTTCTGTGTTCCCTGGTAACTACGATGAATACATGACTGCGGCACATCAAGCTCGTGAGCAGTTAATGTCTGACAATGCCAAGAAGAAAGCGCAAATCGCTGAACTTCAGTCATTCGTTAGTCGTTTCTCGGCCAACGCATCGAAAGCTAAGCAAGCAACCTCGCGTGCTAAGCAAATTGATAAGATTCACTTGGCTGTAGTTAAAGTCTCTAGTCGTCAGAATCCTTATATTCGTTTCGAACAAGAAAAGCAGTTATACCGTAACGCTATTACCATTGAAGGCCTTGGTAAATCATTCGATGACAATGTATTGTTCAAAAACTTCAATATGATCACCGAAGTTGGTGAGCGTGTGGCGATTATCGGTCAGAATGGCGTCGGTAAAACCTCTTTACTACGAGTTTTACAACATGATTTAGACGCTAGTGAAGGTCAGATCAAATGGTCTGAAAATGCCAATATCGGTTACTACGCTCAGGATCACTCAAGTGAATTCGAAAGCGACCTAACGTTATTCAATTGGATGGCACAATGGATGCACGAAGGTGATGACGAGCAAGCAGTTCGCAGCATCTTAGGTCGTTTGTTATTCTCTCAGAATGATATCGGTAAGTCAGTTAAAGTACTTTCTGGTGGTGAGCAAGGTCGGATGTTACTTGGTAAGATCATGATGCACAGCCCGAACGTGTTATTAATGGATGAACCAACTAACCACATGGACATGGAATCAATCGAAGCATTGAACTTGGCGCTAGCGAACTACGCTGGCACGATGTTCTTCGTCAGTCATGACCGTGAGTTTGTATCGTCAATCGCCACTCGTATTCTAGAAATTACCCCAGAAGGGATTAACGATTTCCACGGTACTTATGACGAGTTCTTAGCAACTAAAGAAGGCAAATAGCCTGATATTCTGATAGTGCTAATTGAAAACGCCGACAATTGTCGGCGTTTTTTTTGCTATGTATGAGTAAAGTGTTGCCATTTGAACAACAAGTCGCTGTAAACCCATCACTACTTCGGCGGACTTCCTAATGCCACAGGCATTACGGTTCTGCCTTCGTTCGGGGCTCTGGTGCAGCATCCATGCTGCTCAAGCTTTCTTTATCAAATACCAACACTTTCAGTCAATTATGCACCTAGATTCAACTAGGCGAAAAGTTCAAGTCATCCATGAATTTTAACGTTTAAACAACAACCGATCTAATGACAATGTCCCACCACCGTGTTTAATTAAAAACAACAGACCTACTGCCCATAAAATATGAGTGGGCCAGGCATCTGGATACACTAACAGTTGAATAACTGCGGTCATGCCCAGTAATGCCAATGCACTTAAGCGGGTGAATAAACCTAAGATTATGGCCAGTGACAAACCAAATTCGGCTAATGTTGCTAAATAGGCCGCGATATCTGGGGGGATTATTGGTAAGTCATATTCGTATTCGAACAACATAAACGTTGATTGACTAACATTGTAAAATTGCCAGTCTTGGCCTAAAAATTTCCAACCACTAAACTTGGTCTGGGCACTGCGCCAAAATACCGCGGCAATTGCAAACCGCGCGCTCAATACCAATAATTCATTCGGTAGCGCACTACAATAGTGGCTAAGTTTGGTCATTATTTTATTCATTGTGCTCTTCATTATAAATAGTCCCTAAATTAAACGTTGCGAAAAGTGGCAGACTCAATAGGTAGCCCAAGATCGGACCTAGTTCATCATCGTCCAATGGTTGATTGACGCTGGGCGCTTGTTGCACCGTGTGCTGCCATGCCTCACTGATATTGTGACCAAGCATTAATTGCTCGATAAAGTGATAACAATGCGGATTTAAATTAACCACCTGCACTTCAAAATCCTGACGGTAAATTAACAAATAATCACCGCTGGTATGTTCGAGTTCTATGAATTGCGGTTGCTGCTTTAAGTTTTCTTGCCAAATAGCTTCAACGGGCCATGGCGATTTAAATAATCGAACCGCGGGTTGCAACTTAAAAACCAATTGACCTAATTGCTCTGGCGCAACTTGTGCTAACAACGCAGGATCAAGATTATCGCTGTCGGTTTCGTGAAACACGCTGTGACTGTAATACTCCAACTTGGCAACATCGGTTAAATATTCTAGCGTCACGCAGGCTGGATACCTTTTAATAAATTCAATAAAACCTGCCCCGTAAAAAACCAGTGCACTGTGACTTGGTGGGTAGCGTCGCACAAAATCTATCGCCGCTTGGTTAAAGCACTCATCGCCAATTAAGCGTTTGACGATGGGGTATAAATCGCCAATCGCACTACTAAGTGAAAAAATAACGTTATTACGGTAAATATTGAGCCGCAGTGTGGCCTCGTCTAAGGCATCGCCTTGAGGAAACTGCTGCTTTAGTTGGCTTAAAAATTCCAAACTGCTTTGATCAAGCTGCTCTGATAACAATTGCGTGGTAAATTGTTGCTGAAATTGCGCCAGTGTTTGCTTAGTCATCACTGACAACCTTTAGTTGGTCTAAATGTTGTTGCGCTAGCATCGCTTCTTGATGCAAAACTTGCCAAGTCGGAATGTTGCTGTCCCACTCGATTAAGGTTGGCTTACTACCGACATGCGCTAAGGTAAATTGGTATAACTGCCACACGGCGTCACAGGTTAACGAGCCATGATCGTCAATGCGGATCTGACCTTGATTAACGCCGCCACTGACAATTTGCTCAAGGCTATGACCCGCTAAGTGTATTTCTGCCACCAATTCACTGGGGATCGCTTTAATGTATTGCTGAGGATCAAAAACATGATTACAGGCACTAACATAGACATTATTAACATCGAGTAAAATCTTACAACCACTGCGCCGTGCCAGGGTCACTAAAAATTCTACTTCACTGAAATCACTGTGTTGCAATTGAAAATAACTCGATGGATTTTCAATTAAAATTTGTTGCCCCAGTACCGTTTGAGTGTGATCGATGTTTTGGCAAAAAACATCCATGCTTTCATCAGTATATGGTGTCGGTAATAAATCATTGAGCACACTTGAGTGCCAGCGACTCCAGGACAAATGCTCTGAAACAAGACCAGGCTGATAGCGGTCAATTAATTTTTTCATGGCGCTTAGATGTTTGGGGCAAACCCCCTCAGCAGAGCCAAGAGATAAGCCTACGCCGTGAAGCGAGATAGGATATTTGTCACGAATTTTAGTCAGATACTGGTGGCGAGCACCGCCTCCTGACATGTAATTTTCTGCGTGTATTTCAAACCAGCCAATGGCAGGATTTGAGTCTAAAATAGTATCGAAATGCTGTGGTTTTAGTCCAACCCCCGCGTCAGCGGGGATTGTGCTAGCTACTTGATAAGTCGAAGAAGACATCGATTATTTTTTAGCTTCTAGGCTACCACCAACAATTTTTTTACAAGTGCCTTTGGCCACGTAAATCCATGCATTACCTTGAGCATCTTTAGTTGATGTGCCTGCACATGAAGTACCTGGGCCAGCTTTACAGTCATTTTGACCCGATTTAGCAACGCCATAACATTTTTCCATTCCGCCTTTTTTTGCTTCAGCGATTGGAGAATTTACTACGGCTAGGACAATTGCTGCTGCTACTGCGCTGTTTAATAAAAGCTTATTGTTCATGTTGAATCCTTATTTTTATAATTTAAGTAAACGGCAACATACTTGCCAGCTTAATAAATAAGACCTGAACCCGTTAAAAAACTTTCAATAAATATTTAGACAGTCCCAAATAACCTTTGCGATCCTGACAATAAACAAGCTTAACCAACTGATAAACAATGTTTTAACAAATATTTAACAGCATTGAAATTTATTTAATTATTTTCCAATAATAATTCAGGCTCAACCACAAAATGAGTTAATTGCTCGGTGATGGGACAGCGGAATGATAACGAATAAGCACACAATTGGAGGTCTGACTCTGGGTTGATTTGGTCCGATTCACCATACAGCCGATCACCAACAATTGGAAAACCACCACTGAGTAAATGGCGCCTAATTTGGTGCTTTCGGCCACTGCCAATTTCAATATCGAGTAATGATAAATTCAATTCACTGTTATATTTTAGCAAGCTGGCTTTGGTGGCAGCTGAACGCTGATCGATTGCTAAATCAAAGGTCATTGACGGCGGAAATTGTCCGCGAACCACCGCTTGATATTTTTTGGTGATTTCACGCCGCTCAAACAAAGCGGTAAGTTCGCGGACCGCTCGCTTGCTATGGGCCACTAAAATGATCCCTTGA
>JABSRS010000194.1 GCA_013214885.1 Gammaproteobacteria bacterium | reverse complement strand
CGCTGTATATTTTCCAGCGCTGGTTCCTGAAAAGGAGCAAGTGCTAAGCCATCACGACGTAAGCCATTAGTCCAGTCCAGTTGAAATCCACGCAAACTTACAAAATCAAAAATATTACCGACTGAACTATTTTGCACCGCGGCATCATTATTTAAAACACCGATTAATGTACGAGCTCGTTGAGTATCCATCAGCTCTTGTGAGAATGATTGAATAGAGAGCGGTAATGTTAATGGGTCTTTTATCCCGAAGGCGGCGACATTAACATCTCGAGAATCATAAAGTGCTGTCCGAGTCCCCTTAACAGTGATCACTTCTGTTTCTTCGCTGGCAATGGCTTGATTAGATAATGTAGTAAGGCAGTAAAAAACACTGCAATATATCAATGATTTTTTCATTTCTTGTTCCCGATAAATTTAAAGAAATAATACCAAAATGTTATAATATAACACTCAAGTGTTATGTTATAACATAACAAAATAAAGAAAGAAATAACATACTACTGATCGCTAGCGGCCATTGCCTGCTCTAACGCCTTTATTGAGTGCTTTTGTAATTTGCATAAAAAAAGTCCGATGATTTGTAATCATCGGACTTTGATACTTTCTATCAGATTTTAAGTGTTTTTACTTTTAACTGATCGCCATTACTTCAATGAAGTAGCTTTTACGTATTATTTAGTAGCGGTTAAAAACGTTGGCTAAATGACATGTAGAACGTACGACCTGTAAGGTTGTATAGGCTTGAGTTGTATCCACCATTTTTGTTGAACTTAGGCTCTTCGTTGGTTAAGTTATTAACACCAACAGCTACACTACCACTCCAAGGAGTTTGGTAATTGTATGAAAGGCTATGTGTGACTTGAGATGGGATTTGAAAGTAACCAGTGTCTTTAGTGTCACCAACGAAAAGATTGGTTTTTTGCGATCCAATCATACTTGCATAGTAAGTTACAGCGTGATCACCCATTGAGTAACCTGCAGTAAAGCTAACACGAAGATCAGGAGAACCTTCAAGACCTGCCTGATCTTTAGATATTTCTTCAGTACCGTTGCTTAAGTATGTGCTTTTATATTTCAAGTACTTTGAAATATTCAGACCTAAATCAAGGTCGCCGTCGCCAAGCTCGAACGTCGCATTAATATTTACGTCAATACCAGCGCGCTCAGACATGCCTAAGTTTACTTTTGCAGAGTTGACGTGAGATATCTTACCATTTGGCAATAATGTAACACCAGCGCCAGGGTATAGTAGGCTAACATCCGGATGTGCAACGCCTTTATCGTCAGCAATTCTATTAAGCATGGCTTGAGTGAAAAGAATTTCACTCGATCCGATGGTCTCTAATAATCCAGTAGTTTCTAGAGTCCAGTAATCGAATGAAAAATCGATATTTTCAGCGATGTCCCACACGATACCGATGTTAGTGCTCTTTGATTCTTCTGGTTGAAGATCTTTGTTGCCGCCAGTACGTGTTGGTGCATTTTCTTTTTGTGAACAATCTAAAAGTTCAGCCGCTGGATCAGCGTCATAACACGCAACATAGTTGATTATGTCGCCATACCCTTCACTAACACCTTGATATAGATCCGATAATGTCGGTGCGCGGAAGCCTTCACCGTAAGAAGCCCGAATAGAAACTTCTTCAATCGGGTTATATTTGATTGATACTTGAGGTGTAAATTTTTCACCAAAATCTGAGTATTTATCAAGACGACCAGCAAAATTTAGTTCTAAATTTTCCAGAACTGGCAGCACAGTTTCAAAGTACACTGCTGATACATCACGATCGCCAACACCACCGCTACCGCCATTGCCGCCTACAATGTTACCGGCTTCGGCTTGCGCATCAACTTTTGAGTCAAGTGATTCGTGACGCGCTGAAGCGCCAACATAGAATCCAACTTCACCACCAGCTAACTCAAACAAGCTAAAGCTTACGCCGCCAGAAATTCCGTAGGAAATACCGATTTTACGCTTATCGTAGTTAGCTGCAGCGCCAGCTGGTAGCATAGATTTTGGATCACGTGGATCCCAACCTTCGAATGAATTACTGGTATCATCCCATTTGCCAACGAGTTCAGAATCCGCACCACTTAGTAGGTAACCTGTACCCCAAGTAAAATTAGTGTAGTTGTTGTACGTTGCCGAAACATCCCAATCAAAGCTTTCTGCAACACCCTCAAGTGCTAAAGTGTAATCGTTGACTGAATCGTGATGCTCAGCGATGCGGTCACCAGCGGTATCAAAACGATAACCAACAGCAGCCCAATCATCAGCAAATAGTTCACGAAGCTGTAGACCGTCATTGGTAGTATAAGCTGGCAGGCCCTGGGGAACAGATATCGAAGCAGGTACTGGCGCTGAGATATCCAATGTTTTAGTTTTTGCCCAGTATGCGCGCGCAGTTAGTAAGATATCATCAGATATCTCGTAGGTGTAGTTCACCATGGTGTTATCACGTGTACTTTTATTGGTCAGTGCTGCTGCGTTGGTGTAGTTAAATGCACAACCACTATCGCCAGGATAATTAGAATCGGTTAGGGCACCAACAAAATTGTCACCATATACTTCGTCACAACCTTGATCACCAACAAAAGGTGTTTCCCATGCCCAACCGCCAGCACCGCCTTGTGCGATGTAACGACCTGTTTGTGATAAGTTTGACCAGTTTTGGAAGTCATTATCGTCATTGCCACCAGTAATACGTGGTTTGGTGAATGAACGATCAGCCATCATTATTACGTCTTTGTCATAATGTTCGATAGTGAAAACAACACTACCTTTGTCAGAGCTTAAACCACCAGTGATCGAGTAACTATTTGAATCACCACCTTCTAAATCTGGACGTTCAACTTTCCCTCTTATTTCCATCCCTTCGAAATCTTTCTTAAGGATAATGTTGATAACACCAGCGATGGCATCAGAGCCGTAAATTGCTGAAGCGCCATCAGTAAGGATTTCGATACGCTCAACAGCAGCCATTGGGATCATATTTAGGTTAGTAGCACCGCCATCAAGAACAGGAGACTTAGCCATGCGCTTTCCATCAAGCAATGTTAGCGTATGTTGAGCTGAAGCACCTTTAAGCTGAACGGTTGATTGTGAACCCCAACTGTTGTTTGACCCGCCGCCGTAAGAACCAAATGCGTTAAGGTTCGACTCGCGAAGTGCATCAGCAACGGTTGCAAAACCTTGCTTTTGCAGGCTTTCTGCAGTAATAACTGTAATTGGAGATGCACCTTCCATGTCTACACGCTTAATACGTGAACCAGTAACAGCAATACGTTCTACTGCTTGTTCTGCTACTTGTTCTGCTGCAAAAGTTGGTGCACTTGCCATTACGGTAATCAGTGCAGTAGCTAAAGTAGTTAGCTTGAATGTGTAGTTTCTCACTTAGAATTCCTTTATTTAATTATAATTTGAACATGTTATGCCCATTACTATTTTTATTACTAAATACTTAGATTAAAAATAGTATGACTATATTGGACTCTGAAAACCTGACTTGTATATTGGATACTGAATATTGTATACACTTAGTATGCTAATGTAACAAAAAGGTTAAGTCAATGCTAATTGAATGGTCAGATCAGACATTTGTCGAGCAGGCTTGCTCAGAGTGGATCGGTAATACGAGCATCAATTGATATTCTTGTCTGTCTGTTTGTATACAGTAGAACCGTGATGCAAGAAGGTTAACCCTATGTGGTGATGATCCAGCAAGTGTCAGCGAACAACAAATGGGACTCTGCGATAAGGCGCGGCTGATTGGTCCCATTATAAAAATTATTAAACCGTCGCGAGACCTATCCTGACCACCCTATTGGAAACCCCTATTCACCTAGTATTTACCATGTTTTAGCGGTTATTTAGCGATCAAAATGTCTATTTTACCAGCGAACAGTCTCAAAAATGAGAATCTTGTTACAAAAATGTTGACTTAAAGTGTGATTGTATACAATTATGCGATTGCAAGACTTTAATATTATTAAAGTTATTGTGAAATTTAAAAATATTATGAAGTTATTTTAAGGGTTCACATGAAATTAAGATTATTGACCACATCGATCACATTAGCACTGAGTGCAAATGTGTTAGCACACACGTCAGCTGAACACGCTGTTAGTGTTAAATCACCATTAAAAACCGTTGTTCAGACCGTAAAAAGTGCTGCTAACGCGGTAAAGAAAACCACAGTAAAAGTACCGCATGCCGGTCCACAAAAGTTGCTGCCGAAACCTGGCGCAGTAAATCCTAATCACGGTCATCATGGTCATCCAACGGTTAAAGTTGATGGCGTTAAAGGCGCAGTAGGTAATGACATTGTTGAGCAATTAAGTAATGATTGTTCGGTCTCAAACTTCGCTGCTACTAACGATATTGCCAATTTCGTGGCATCACACAATGGCGACTGTATTGATCAATTGTTTAATGTTGCTGGCGCCAATGCTAAAGCGATTTTCAACGAAAATAACATGATAGCCGTCGCCAATTTAATTCGGACTAAAGCTGGATCATACCAAGGTGATAACAGTAATAATATTGGTCAATTAATCTATTTCCTACGTGCTGGTCTGTATGTCGCTTATTACAAAAAAGATGATATTGGCATTTACAGTGGCAAAGTAAAACAGAGTATATCAGATGCATTAGACGCATTTTATGCTAACAGCAAAGTGTTCTCAAAAACCGATGAAAATGCCAAGGTGTTAACCGAGGCGGTTACCCTAATTGATAGTGCCGAACTAAATGCCCACTTCATTTGGGTTGTTAAACGTTTGTTAAGTGATTTCGATTCAACCAGCCAAGACAGTTGGTATATGCTCAGTGCCACTAATAATGTCTTTACGGTTTTGTTCCGTGGTCATCAAAATGATGATTTCGTAAATATCATTAAATCAGATCGCAGTTTAGTCGATGCTCTTTATAGTTTTTACAACAATAAGAGTCACTTAATCGGAACCAACGCTGACTATCTGTTAAATAATGCGGTTAAAGAACTGGGGCGCTTCCTTAAATATGATGATCAGCGCAGCTATGTTAGCGCTCGGATCAAAACGGTATTCGACCGTTACACTATGGATGGTGAAGCCGCTGCCCTGTGGTTGGGCGCCGCTGACATGGTTAATTATTACGACAAGGAAAATTGTGAATACTATGGCATTTGTGGCTATAGCGAAGTGTTAGAAGCTCAGGTGTTAAAGTATAACCATAGTTGTTCAGAAAGTTTGAAAATTCGTGCTCAAGATCTCTATAGCGCGCAAGGGCAATGGGTCTGTGACACGTTGGGCACCCAGGAAACTTATTTCCATCAATTATTAAAAACCAACCACCAGCCAGTATTTGGTGATCTCAATTCGGCGTTAGAGCTGGTTATCTTCGGTAGCTCTGCTAACTATAAAACCTTTGGTAATACATTCTTCGGCATGAATACCGATAATGGCGGGATGTATTTGGAAGGCTCTCCTAGTGTTGATGGCAACCAAGCACGTTTTGTCGCTTATGAAGCAGAATGGAAACAGCCTGATTTCCACGTGTGGAATTTACAACATGAATATGTTCATTACTTAGATGGTCGATTTAATTTAAGTGGTAATTTTGGTCGCTCTATTTCACAAAATACTATTTGGTGGATTGAAGGTCTAGCTGAATATGTGTCATACCGTGAAGGCTACGAAGCAGCGGTTTCCGTTGGTCGAACTAAAGAATTTGCGATTAGCGAAATCTTTAAAAACAACTACAGCAGTGGTCAAGATCGGGTTTACCGTTGGGGTTATCTTGCCGTTCGTTTCATGTTTGAAAAACATTCAAGTGACGTAGATACCATTTTGGCCTATTTAAGAAGTGATCAATACGAAGAGTATCAAGACTTTATCGATAGCATTGGTACCACTTACGATAGCGAATGGATGCTATGGTTAGAAAACGTTCAAGTAGGACAAACTGGTATTATTGCTAATGGACCATCTGATGATAACTCTGATGGCGATGACACTACTGGCGAAGTTGACGACACCACCGACGGTAATACCGACGATACTTCAAGTAATGATGAGAATGACAGCGGCGACGTTGATAACAGCGGTACTAGCACGACTACTGAATGGCGTTCTTTAAATGCCAATACGGTAACGGTTAACCAAGAGCAAGGTGTGTTTAACCATATGTTCTTTGTTGACGTACCAGCAAATAGCGCTAAGTTAACCATCAAAACAACTGGTGGTACTGGTGATGCTGATATGTATGTTAAATTCGCCGAATATGCGTCACTAGAGAACTTTGATCAGCGCCCGTTTATGTCGGGCAATGAAGAGTCAGTCGAGATCGACTCCCCTGAATCAGGTCGTTACTACATTGGCTTATCTGCTTACAATGCCTTTAATAATCTTCAGCTTTCTGCGCTTGTTGAAAAAGCGGATGCAGAGCAACCTATCCCTGAGCCAGAAGAAGAAGAAGACCAGCAAGATAATACTGAAGTAACCTTACAGCAAGATCCTACCAATATGGCGTTAACTAATGGCGTCAGTAAAGTTGCGGTATCTAGTGCTAACCGTTATTTCTCGATCTTTGTGCCAAACGGTACTAAACGGATGATTGTTACTTTACAAGGTGGCGCTGGCGATGCGGATTTATATATCAATCCAAATTCATGGCCATCAGAAGCCAATCGTTATTGGGTATCTTCCAACCGTGATACTAACAATGAGTCGGTCGATGTCGCATACCCA
>JABSRS010000193.1 GCA_013214885.1 Gammaproteobacteria bacterium | reverse complement strand
AATCTTAATGACGATAGGTTAGGTGCTGTAATGGACGGATTACTCAAATTATGGCAAGACACTGGACTTGCCAATTTCGAGCTTGGTCAGCTGTTTATGATGGCTGTTGGGATGTTGTTACTTTATCTCGCCATTGTTAAAGGTTATGAACCCTTATTGCTGTTGCCGATTGGTTTTGGTGCGATTTTAGCCAATATACCAATGGCGGGCTTTACCGATGAGGGCGGGATCCTTTGGTATATTTACCATGTTGGGATTGAAACTGGGGTGTTCCCATTGCTGATCTTCATGGGCGTTGGCGCAATGACTGATTTTGGGGCGTTAATTGCTAATCCTAAAATGTTATTTTTAGGTGCGGCAGCTCAGTTTGGTAGTTTTGCAACGCTATTTGGTGCAATTTTGTTAAACCTGATCCCAGGCTTTGAGTTCAGTATGTCTGATGCTGCTGCGATTGCGATTATCGGTGGCGCTGATGGGCCAACCGCAATATTTTTAGCCTCCAAACTTGCCCCTGATTTATTAGGTGCAATAGCCGTAGCTGCTTATTCATACATGGCACTGGTGCCGTTAATTCAGCCACCAATCATGAAAGCGTTAACTACCCATGAAGAGCGTTCAATCGTGATGGAGCAATTGCGTCACGTATCGAAAAAAGAAAAAGTTATTTTTCCGCTGATGGTACTGGGCTTAACCATTATGTTTTTACCTGCAGCAACGCCGCTCGTCGGAATGTTCTGTCTGGGTAACTTAATGCGTGAATCGGGTGTTGTCGATCGGTTAAGTAATACAGCACAAAATGAACTGATCAATATTGTGACCATATTTTTAGGGTTGGCTGTTGGGTCTAAACTGTCGGCAGATAAGTTCCTAACTGTTGAGACGCTTGGTATTTTATTACTTGGTGCGATTGCATTTAGTATTGGCACTGCTTCTGGCGTGATGATGGCTAAGTTAATGGGGCGCTTTTCAAGTTCACCAATTAACCCACTTGTTGGCGCGGCTGGTGTATCTGCTGTGCCAATGGCGGCGCGAGTTGCTAATAAAGTTGGCTTAGAGGCTAACCCACATAACTTCTTGCTAATGCACGCGATGGGACCTAACGTTGCAGGCGTACTTGGTTCGGCTGTTGCGGCAGGGATTTTACTGGCGATTGTCGGTGGTTAATCCCGCTTAGTTCAAAAAAAGCTCCTACGGGAGCTTTTTTTGCTATGTACTAATTAGCTGTTGTAGGATGCATAATTCATTGAAAGTGTTGGTATTTGATAAAGCAAGCTTGAGCAGCATGGATGCTGCGCCAGAGCCCCCATGGATGGGTTTACGGCGACTTGCTGTTCAAGTGGCAACAGTTTACTCATACATAGCTTTTATTATGTTAACCACAGCATTAAGCTTAGGTAACCACCTATCACGGCACTCAGGGTTAAAATATAGATAAACCCTTGCTTACCTTGAGAGAACGTCCAATTATTCTGCTTTAAATACAATCCCCATAAAAAGCAAAGTATAATGGGTAACAAAAATATTCTTGTGATCATCTGTCAGTCATTTGTTAGCGAATGATATACTCACCTTAACAAAATTTCACCCCTGAGGCACAACTTATGTCGAATATTCAATTACCTGATACTTTTAACGCAATGGCCATTACCCAGTATGGTGGGGTAGAGTATTTACAATCAATCGAAAAACCGCTGGTGCTGCCACAACAGAGCCAGGTTCTAGTTAAAGTGATTAGCGCTTCGGTTAACCCGATTGATGTTAAAACCCGCGCTGGTCTTGGTTTGGTCGCAGCGAAAAACGCGGACAAACTGCCAATGGTAGCGGGATATGATTGTTACGGTGTTATTGTTGCAATTGGAGACAAGGTAAACGATCTGTGTTGTGGTGACTTGGTCACTGGCATGGTAGGTTTCCCGCTTGATGCGGGTTGTTATGCGCAATATGTGTTGGCAGAGGATAATCACTTAGTTAAGGTGGCGGCGGATACAACATTAGACATCGCAGGATTACCACTGGCGGGTTTAACGGCTTATCAAGGCTTGTTTGAGTTTGGCAATTTAGAAGCAGGACAAACTATTTTAATCAGTGGTGCCGCTGGCGGTGTTGGCCAACTAGCTGTCCAATTGGCTGTGTTAAAGGGCGCAACGGTAATAGCGGTTGCCAGTGAAAAAAATCACGCAATGCTCATGGCACTCGGTGCCCAACGTGTGATTGATTATAACGAGTTAAGCCAATTTGAAAATGTTGGCAAGATTGATTTATGGTTTGATTTAGTCGGTGGTGATGCTGCGGTTAGTCAAATGGCTTTAGTTAGCCACATTGTTAGCGTTGTCACTGTTCCAACCTTAAGTGCAGAAAAAATTTGCAACATGCTGAAGCCAAAGGGCACCCTTGCTCAGGGGATGTTGGTTAAGCCAGATCATGTTCAGTTAACAAAGTTAGTCGACTTAGTTGAAAAAGGACAGTTGCGCCTCAATATAAGTAAACAGTTGGACTTAAGCCAAGCAAGTTACGCTCATACCTTGGTTGAACAAGGCAAAGTTAGTGGCAAAATCATTCTGACAATACAGCATTAATGGCATTATTAGGTTTATTTGTTGCGAGCTTTTTAGCCGCAACATTATTACCAGGTGGCTCTGAAGCACTGCTGTTATTGATGGTCGAGCAACAGCCACAGCAAATAGTACTATTGGTGATAGTGGCCAGTGTCGGCAACAGTTTTGGCTCTATTTCGAGTTATGGTTTAGGGTATGTCGGGCGGGTCAAATTCAGTCAGGCTCAGTTTAGCTCTCGCTCGGCAAAACTAATTGAGCGCTTTGGCCACTGGGTCTTACTACTCAGTTGGTTGCCACTGATTGGCGATATACTTTGTGTGATGGCTGGCTACTTTAAGCTCGCGATAGCCCCAAGTGTGATATTAATAACCATTGGCAAAACCTTGCGCTATATATTGTTGGTTTATGGCTTTATGTTGTTAAGGTAACTTTTTGTTACATCCAATTGAGCTTAGTTACGTTGTTGTGGCTTGTTGATCATTTCGGTCAATGGTAAAGTCATTTTTTAAAATTTAAATTTAATCAGGTGCGTGCCTGGTTAAATTCAGCATAAATGCATGCAGAGATTAGTGTTTTATTTTTAATCTATAGCAAGCATGAAGCAGAGTAATCATTTTGATAAATAGTTATAAAGATAAAATTTCAGCACTGAAAGCGGCGCATTATGCCCCAATTTTTACCACCATTAATCGTGGAATTGAACGCGAGGCCTTACGGATAGAAACCGATGGTAAGTTGTCCTTAACTGGGCACCAAAAAGCCCTTGGCAGTGCACTGACTCATTCATCAATTACGACTGATTACTCAGAATCTTTGCTTGAATTTATCACGCCTGTGTATCAAGACATTGACCAGCTTGTAGGACACTTGAGCGATTTACACAGCTTTACCCTTAATAATATTGATGGTGAACTGTTATGGCCAATGAGTATGCCTTGTGTGATTACTCAAGAAAAAGATATTCCACTGGCCCAATATGGCAGTTCGAATGTTGGTCAAATGAAGACTATTTATCGCGAGGGCCTGCGAAATCGTTATGGTAGCCTGATGCAGATAATTGCAGGCGTTCATTTTAACTTCTCATTTGGTGATGAAGCTTGGCCGCTATTACAACAATTTTTTGATGATAATGGTGACGTTACCGAGTTTAAATCGAGCCGTTACTTCTCGCTTATTCGTAATTTTCATCGTTTAGGTTGGGTGATCCCTTACATGTTTGGGGCATCGCCAGCATTATGTGGGTCTTTCTTACAAGATGATACCAGCTATCAATTTAAAAAATTAGGTAAGGGCACCTACTATTTACCATTTGGTACTAGCTTGCGTTTATCCGATTTAGGTTATACCAATAGTGAGCAAGACAATTTATCGATTTGCTATAACAATCTTGATAACTACCTGAGTTCGGTAAAGTCTGCCATTGCGACACCATCAGCAAAGTTTGCTGAAATTGGGCTCAAACAAGACGGTCAATATAAACAGCTAAATGCTAATGTACTGCAAATTGAAAACGAACTATACGCGCCAATTCGCCCTAAGCGTGTTACAAAACCAAGTCAAAAACCTTCGGAAGCACTCGCAGAATCAGGTGTTGAGTATATTGAAGTACGATCACTAGATATTAATCCATTTTCAGATATCGGGATCACCAAGACTCAAATCCGCTTTCTAGATTTGTTTTTAGTCCATTGTTTGTTATGGCAGGATGTGCCAATGACATTATCGCAGCGTCAGCAGAAATCTGACAATTTAGACAAGGTGATTATTGACGGCAGAAATCCACAACTATTATTGAGTGATGACAGTGGTGAAGTGCCATTAGCGAGTTGGATGACCCGATTGTTTGATGCACTTGGCTCAATTGCTCAATTGTTCGATCATCATCTTGGAGGCACTCAATATCAAGATTGCTTAACAGAGCTATCGCCAATGATTAATGATCCCCAAGCTACATTCTCGGGGCAATTAATGGCCCAATTACAAGCGCAAGACCTTGATAATACTCCTTATGGGATTACTCAAGCGCAAGATTTTAAGGCGCAGTTAATTGACCGTGACTTAACCGTGGTTAGTGCCAAAACCTTGCAACAACAAGCGACAGACTCTCTGGCTAAGCAAAGCGAAATAGAACAACAAGATGTCTTTACAATCGATCAATATTTAGCAGATTATTTCGCAAAATAGACAATAAAGGAATGCTTAGATAATGGCTCAATTGCAACAACTGGTGCTAATCGTATTTTTCGGCCTGTTACTGGGAGGGTGTTCGACATCTCCCCCGGTAAATCCTGAAAATATTTGTTCAATCTTTCGGGAAAAACCTGACTGGCATGATGCCGCGATCAACACCAAAGAAAAATGGGGAGTGCCAGTTCATATTCCTTTTGCGATGATGTATCAGGAAAGTTCATTTAAAGCCGATGCTCAGCCGCCAATGCGTTATTTTTTTGGGTTTATTCCCTATGGCCGTGCAAGTACTGCTTATGGTTACTCACAAGCTAAAACCATGACCTGGGGCGATTATGTTAAAGCGACAGGCAATAGCTGGGGTGATCGTGACGACTTTGACGATGCAATTGATTTCATGGGTTGGTTTATTTATCAAAGCCACAAAATAAATGGCGTGTCAAAATGGAATGGCTATGCCCAATACCTCAATTATCATGAAGGCTGGGGCGGTTATAAACGTAAATCGTATAATAAAAAACCTTGGCTCAAGAAAGTGGCCAAAAAAGTAGATTCACGAGCCAAACGCTATGCTGGCCAGTATCGAAAGTGTAAGGATGACTTAGATACAGGTTGGTTTTGGTAGGGTCGACACAATAATTAAAATAAAAAGCAGCTATTAGCTGCTTTTTTTGTAACCTTTTTTCACTGAGGTTAGTCTATTAATTAACAGACATGACAATAGATGAAGCAAAGGGGGCATTATCGGATTTCAACAACAACTATCTAGTGCCTTAATTGAGCGAGCGCAGCGTGGTGATATGGCAGCATTTGAGCAAATTTATCGCACGTATAGCGAGGCTAGCTATTATCTAGCTTATCGAATTTGTGGCTGCGAAGCGATAGCGCAAGAGATTAGTCACGATGCCTTTATTAAAGTAATGGCTAATATTAACAAATATCGGGGAGCGGGTTCATTTGCTGGTTGGGTTCGTCGGATTGTCGCCAACGAAGCCATTAACCACATCAACAGTGAGAAACGCCAACGGATAGATCATGACGTCGAGGTCGTTGAGATCAGCAGTAACAATTTGTTCGAACACAACTGGTTAGAAAGTTGCCGCGACCTTGACACGCTAACTGCAAAATTACCAAGTGTCTCTCGCGCTGTGTTGATTTTGCATCAAGTGGAAGGGTATAAGCATCAAGAAATAGCCGAGATGTTTGGCAAGTCGGTTAGTTTTTCTAAGGTAACGCTTAACCGAGCATTTGCCAGTTTACGTCAATTATCAAATAATGAGGAGAGTGATAATGCATCTAACCGATCAACAGCTTATAGAAGATGATTATGATGAGAATATCCACTTTTCACAGTGTCAGCCATGCCAGCAACGACTTGAACATCTGTTAGTTATTCGTCAGCAGCTGTCGGACATTGTTCCACCTGATCATCAGATAGATCAGTGGCAATCGATTAAGCAAGATTTTTTAAGCCAGCATCAACCGCCAAGTAGCAATAAAAAGAAACTAAATTTTTGGCGCCTAACCAGTATGTCATTAGCTGCGTCACTGGTGTTGTTCGCTATATTGCTATCACCACCCTTCAAAGATAACCCCAGTCAGGCCAGTGATTTGGAGGTATTAATTGCTAAAAACAATCAGCTGCAACAGCAATTAGTGACGCTCAATGGTCAATTGAAGCTTGCTGGGATTAAACAGCTGCAGTTTCAGCTTGGCCAACTTGATGCGGTCATTCAGCAAGCATATTTTGATCAGCTTAGTGACGACCATAAAATAACGCTATGGCAGCAACGGCAGCAGCTGATTAGCAACACATTAATTAACCAGCAACAATCTAAGATTGTAAGGATTTAATCATGAAAAAATTACAAAATGTTTCAATGGCTGTCGCCATGGCGATGTTTGCTCATGTTGCTATTGCAGCGCCAGCTCAACAAGATCCGAAAACTCAAGTATTGCTTGAGCAGTTGAAGGGGCAGATCCATGGCACCAT
>JABSRS010000192.1 GCA_013214885.1 Gammaproteobacteria bacterium | reverse complement strand
ATAACCAACCAATTCGCTGGCGATGGTGATCAAATCAATCAGCTCGGTCCCAATACTAGGTTGACCAAATTTGTGCCACAATTGGTGCATCACATTATCTAACGAGTATTGATTAGATGTTTCGGTGCGGATAGTTAAATCAAGCCACAGTGCCAACAATGAGCCCTTGGTGTAATAACTCACAATGTTATTTTGGGCATCAGCGCCTTGCTGATAAAACTTGGTCCAAGTATAGAAACTCGACTCAATTAAGCTCTGCTTATTCTGACCGCTACCGCGATTAACTCGAGTAAAGGTTTTACTGAGCAGTTCTAAATAGTCTTCAAAAGATATAATGGCGGTGCGATATAACGAAAAGTCATCATAATAAGAGGTGATCCCTTCATAAGCCCACAATTGTTGAGTGTAACGCTCAGTTGTTAAATCATAAGGAGTAAATTCAACCGGTTTGATCCGACAGACATTCCAAGCATGAAAATACTCATGGGATGCCAAACTTAAAAACGACTTATATTGCGGGGTGAGCTGATTAGGTTCGTTAATATTGGCGAAATCAAATGTCGAGCACAGTAGGGCGGTTGAATTTTTGTGCTCTAAGCCACCAAAACCATTGGGTACAATGTTGGTCAGAAACCAATATTCGTTAAACGGTGGCGTTAAAGCCCCCTCTGATTCAAACAGATTAATATGATGCTGGCACAACTTGGTCAGATCTTTAACCACCCGCTTGGTATCAGCGTAATGCTTGCCACTAAGAATAAGATGGTGGGTACAACCCGCAACATCAAATTCAACATGATCAAATTGGCTTATTTCGAACGGGCAATCGATAAACTGATGATAATCACTCGCTACGTAGCTACCGAACTGGTATTTTTGTGTGCCATTGACCCGTGGCATTCCTGTGGCCACTTGCCATTGCTGGTCAAATTCAGGCTCCTTGATAAGTACTTGATGCGTTGAATCAACAAATTCGTTGACGCACAGAAACACACTGGACCCATTGAAAAATGCCCGCCTGGTGTCTAGAAAGGCAGTTCTTACAGAATGATCTAGGGCGTAAACTTGGTATGCAATAGTGCACGCTTTACCTTGGGTATTGAGCAGCCAAGTCTGCTTGTCGATTGCGGTTAACTTGGTATTGCCATCACTAGAGATAATCACAATATTTTTAGCAAAATCTCGAATCATGTACGAGCCTGGCAACCAGCTTGGTAGCGACAATGTTAGTGTGTCAGATTGATGCGCTGGGATCGTTAATTCAATATTAAAAAGGTGCTGGTTAGTCTTTGAAAAATCAATTGTATAATTGATGGTGTTGTTCATAACAATACCTTGCTTATTAATGAGTAATAGCTGCTATTTTACTGATTTTTTTGCTGAGGACTAGTATAAAACTGCTATGATGAAATTTCTGTAACTTGTTAGGAGTCTCCACATGAGCAACGAGACATTATTTAGTAAGATTGTGGCCAAAGAAATCCCTGCGGATATTCTTTATCAAGATGAATTAGTCACCGCATTTAGAGATATAACCCCTAAAACACCGACTCATATTTTAATTGTACCAAACAAAATTATTCCGACCATTGATGATGTGGTTGCTGAGGACGAAGCTGCGCTGGGTCGAATGATCACGGTAGCTGCTAAACTAGCAAAAGACGAAGGAATTAGTGAGGATGGTTACCGGTTAATCATTAATTGTAAAGATCATGGGCGTCAGGAAGTTTACCATGTTCATATGCATCTTTTGGGTGGTCGTCAACTTGGAACTATGGTGGATTAATGTCGCAAGTTATTGAGTTTTTAAATAACCGCCATTCGAGCGGTAAATTAAGTGAGCCAGGCCCAAGTCAATCACAACTGGAACAACTGTTGCAAATTGGGGTGCGGGCTCCCGACCATGGCGGATTACAACCGTGGCAATTTATCGTGATGACAGGAGCAGGGCGGGCCAAACTTGGTGATATTTTTGCCCAAGCTGCCACGTTTAACGATGCTGAGCCAGCAAAAATCGACAAAGCGCGTAATATGCCAATGCGGGCACCAACGGTCATTACGGTCATCACCAAATATAAAGAACATCCCAAGGTGCCCTGGGTCGAGCAGATACAGTCGGCAGGGTGTGCCTTGTTCTCGATGCAACAGGCCGCTTTGGCGATGGGATTCGGTGGAATTTGGCGTACTGGTGATTTTGCTCGTGATGAGCTAGTCCGTGACAAGCTTGGTTTAGGTATTGAGGATGAAATAGTAGGCTTCTTGTATCTAGGGACTGATTTGTGTGACAGTCATGCGCACAAGACAACTAAGCTAGCAGACAAAGTGATTTATTGGGATTAGCAACAGCGATAATCTTGAATAAAAAAACGGCTCCCTAAGGAGCCGTTTATGTTCAGGACGACCGATATGTCTCGGTGCCAGCTACTTAGAAATTCGCACTGCGCGGCGCACGTGGGAATGGGATTACGTCACGGATGTTCTGAACACCTGTCACATAAGATACCAAACGCTCAAAGCCAAGACCAAAACCAGCATGAGGCACAGTCCCGTAACGGCGTAAGTCACGATACCACCACATATCTTTTGGATCGATATTCATTTCAAGCATCCGGGCATCAAGAACATCAAGACGTTCTTCACGCTGAGCACCACCAATGATCTCACCAATACCTGGTGCTAAAACGTCCATTGCCGCCACTGTTTTACCATCATCGTTCATTCGCATATAAAATGCTTTAATGTCCTTTGGATAGTTTTGCAGAATGACAGGACCGCCAACATGAACTTCAGCAAGGTAACGCTCGTGTTCTGATTGTAAATCGACACCCCATTCAACAGGGTATTCGAATTTCTTGCCACAATTCTTTAGGATTTCGATGGCATCGGTATAGTCCATCCGCACAAAATCACGCTCAACCATATTTTCTAAACGAGTGATACACTCTTTATCAACACGTTGGGCAAAAAAGGCCATGTCATCAGGACGCTCGTCTAACACCGCTTTAAAGACGTATTTAAGCATCTGCTCTGCAAGATCTGCGGCATCTGATAAGTCAGCAAAAGCAATCTCTGGTTCAACCATCCAAAATTCAGCAAGGTGACGCGTAGTGTTTGAGTTCTCAGCACGGAAAGTCGGGCCAAAGGTATAAACCTTGCTCAATGCACTGGCATAGGTTTCAGCGTTTAGCTGACCTGATACCGTCAAGAAGGTCTCTTTACCAAAGAAGTCTTGATTGTAATCGACTTTACCTTGGTCTGTCAGAGGCAGGTTTTCCATATCAAGGGTACTAACACGGAACATTTCACCAGCACCTTCACAGTCACTGCCAGTTAGGATCGGTGTACTGACCCATAGGAAACCTTGCTCGTGATAAAAACGATGAATCGCTTGAGACAAGGTGTTTCTTACCCGTGCAACAGCACCAATAATATTGGTACGTGGGCGTAGGTGAGCAACTTCTCTTAAAAACTCAATACTGTGACGTTTCGCTGACATTGGGTACGTGTCTGGATCATCGACAAAACCGTAAACTTCAACTTTAGTGGCTTGAAGTTCGAACGATTGACCTTTGCCCATAGACGCAAAAACTTTGCCAGTCACTTTCACTGAACAACCTGCCGTCAAATTCAACACATCACTCGTGTAATTTTCGAGAGTATTTTCAATAACAGCCTGGACAGGATCAAAACATGATCCGTCATAAATTGCTAAGAAAGAAATCCCTGCTTTAGAATCGCGACGGGTACGGACCCAGCCATTCACAGATGCTATTTCGCCAACGGGAATTTTTCCCTTAATTATATCGGCAACAGTCGCCAAACTCATCGATAAATACTCCAAAAATAAATTAACACGCCAATACTACTTACCTAACACGAATAAACAAGGCTCAGCGCGTAAAAAAACGCAATTGTAACAGTATTAGCTTGATAGAGCGCAAAAAACCACCAGCAAATAAACAATATGATGAGATAAGCTATAATTATAACCAGTCGTAGATTACAACATCGGGGATGGTGAATAAGGAATGGTTATTAAGACCAGTGATTTTTTTCATTTAGTGGTAACAGCGCTTACTTTAGTCGGGTGGGGGGTTTTATTATGGTCTTTGCTATTATTTCATGAGGCCAGGCCTGAAATGAGTACCTTGCTCACTAAGATCCATCAAATTGAAGTGCGCCAACACTGGTTAGCAATCGTTTATGATAAAATTATGTTGTTGTTATGGTTTTGCGCAGGGATCAGTTTTGTCGCGATATTTGGCAATTGGTACGTTAGAAGAACTGATCAACAGTCTGGTTGGGTCGCTCAGGTGTTATTATTCACGGTGGCTGCTGTGGCCATTGCGGTGTTAACAATTTGGCAGCCATTAATGGAGTAATCGCTTCAACTGTTCCAAAATAGCGGCTGTTATTCCCCAAATTGCTTTACCCGAGGTTGGCTTAAAATAAACTTGGTGCATCACTTTTTTGCGGTAAATCATTAACGAGAAATGGTCAGAATTAGTTAATAACTGATTTAATGGGATTTCAAAAAGCTCAGCAACCTCTCCTGGATCCACAATCGCTTGATAGTCTTGGTCAATGAACCCGATATAAGGGGTGACATGAAAGCCCGTGATCGTTTGATGGCTGGGAAGCTGACCGAAGATCGCAATTTTCTCAATTGCTATCCCCAATTCTTCATTGGTTTCTCGAATAGCGGTCATCCTCAAACTTTGATCTGTTTGCTCATATTTACCACCAGGAAAACTAATTTGATTGGGATGATGACGCAAGTTAGCACTGCGCTTAGTGAGTAAAACATTAACCGTGCCATTGCGTTCGACCAACGGAATTAAGACCGCACTAGGGCGCAATGACTGACCATTGTTTAGACAATTATCTTGCCACACTAACTGTTTTAAATTAAACCGAGCAATTAATTGATCTCTAGTCATTAGTATCCTTACATATTGGTTAATACAGGGAGTATTTTTGCGAGCTTATCAAAACATTCCTGATATTCTTCCTCACACACTGAATCTGCGACGATGCCACCGCCAGCCCAACAAAATATTTTATTATCTAAACACAGTAGTGTTCTGATGGTGATACTGGTGTCCATTTTGTTATCAGCGCTGATATAGCCTATTGATCCACAATATATCGAGCGGCGTTGGGGTTCAAGTTGATCAATGATATTCATCGCTCTTATTTTTGGCGCCCCCGTTATTGAGCCACCAGGGAAAGCACCGCGTAACAAATCAAATAGGGTTTTATCTCCGGCTAATTTAGCCTCAACAGTACTCACTAAATGATGCACGCCAGGAAAACTTTCAAGATCAAATAGCTTGGGCACGGTGACAGAGCCTGGGGCGGCACAACGGCCAATATCATTACGCAGTAGATCGACAATCATGAGATTTTCAGCGCGGTCCTTTGAACTGTTAAGTAGCTCCTCACCAAGTTGCTGATCTGCTGACTGGGTGTCACCGCGAGGCCGGGTGCCTTTAATTGGCTTGGCGTCAATATTGCCATCAATACTGCGAATAAAGCGTTCTGGTGACACACTGATAATTGTCCCTTGATCAAGCCGCAAAAAAGCACTGAATGGCATTTCGTTATGGTGACACAATTCAAGGTAAGCTTGATATTCGTTGCCTTGATAGGGAGCTTCAAAACGCTGAGTGTAGTTAATTTGATAACAGTCGCCGCTGAGCAAGTATTGTTGAATCTGATTAAATTGTTTGCGGTAGTCACTTTTTTTTATTTGATGTTGCCATGGCGACGTCAGTTTAAAAGGCGTATCACTGGGTGAATTCATTGAATTGACCAATGCTAGATACGCTAGATGTTGCGCTTTAGTACTGCGACTGACTAACCAGACTTGTTGTTGATGACGGTCAAAAATAATCGCATGGCGATATATTCCAATCGCCATTTCGGGTAATGGAATGTCTTGAACCGCTTGTTGGGCCAATGGCTCAAATCGACGACCTAAATCATAGCTAAAATACCCTAAGGCTCCGCCACTAAACGGCAAATCGCACGGTATTGTACAGTCGATGTGCGCGTTTAACGATTGCTCAACCAGAGCTAACGGATCGTCGAAAGACGTTTGCTTATTGCCGCTACCAGGTTGTTCTATGATGGTTTTATCACCAATGGTCGTTAATGTAACAACAGGGTGGCTGACCATAATATCAAATTGACTATCGATATGACCACTCGTGCCAGAGTCAAGTAACATCGCCCAAGGCAAGCTTGATATTTTATTGAAAAACTGACGAGCGTTAAGATCAATAGCCATTGATTTAATATGTAAGTTTGTAGACATTTTAACCTTTTAACGAAAATCCGCGGTTTTGCTAGTAGCGGGTAACAAATAACCAGAGTATTATAGCCTTATCATAATAATACTGAAACAATGAAAGCTGTTTTGAGCAGGCTTTACCACCGATTAATATCCAAGGTGGAAAGTAACACAGGGGATACATAAATGACCGTAATAAAAAAATCAGACTTTATCGATAGTATCGAGGATGCCTTACAATATATTTCTTTTTATCATCCTAAAGATTTTATTGATGCGATGGCAAAAGCCTACCACAGTGAAGAAAGTAAACCGGCCAAGGATGCCATCGCCCAGATATTAATTAATTCGCGGATGTCAGCAGAAGGGCACCGGCCATTATGTCAAGACACGGGCATTGTAACCTGTTTCGTTAAAATCGGGATGAACGTGCGTTGGGATTC
>JABSRS010000191.1:4405-6761 GCA_013214885.1 Gammaproteobacteria bacterium | reverse complement strand
CAAGCGGCTGGCGTAAGGTTTCTGCATCACCGACCACAACGATGATCATTTGATCAAGTTGCAGCTGACTCTTGGCTAAGGCATTAATTTCTTGTGCCGTAATCGATTTTACAATCGCTGCGCGTTCTGCCACAAAGTCAGGTGACAGATCATACTCTAAAATTTGAGCCAAGAAACCAAGCTTTGAACTAGGCGTCTCATACTTTAAAGCATCGCGTTGAATAATCGCATTGCGCATGAACTGTAATTCATCTGCTGTAATTCCAGTGTCAGAAAATTGTTTAATTTCATTAGCCAGTTCAACGATTGATTTATCGGTGACATCACTACGTACTTCGGCGCCAACGGTATAAGTGCCGAAATATTTGTTGCCACTAAAATATGAACTAGCGCCGTAGGTGTAGCCTTTATCTTCACGTAGATTAAGGTTAATCCGTGAATTAAATGCGCCACCAAGCGGGAAGTTCATTAACTTAGCTTTAAAGTAATCACCACTAATATCATGCTTTAGCGAGCGCTTACCCATTCTAATCGCCGACTGCGCCGCTTGATCTTTATTGATCAGGTAAATCACTCCCGTTTTAGCGGTTGATGCCGCTAATTCTAGCGATAACGGTGTCGATTGTCCCGTCCATGAGTTAAAAATTGCTAACTCTTGGTTTAAGGTTTTTTGATCTAAGTTTGATACTACAATAGCCTGGGCATTACTTGGTTTAAATAACTTGTGATAAAACGACTTTATGTCATCTAACGTTAGTGAAGCTAAGCTCTGCTCATTACCGCCACCAGAGGTCGCTGCAATATTATCAGCATGTAATAGCTGACGAAATGCGGTAGAGGCTAAATAGCCAGCATCTTTTTTGCTGTTAATCGCACCCTGAATAGCGTTGTTTTTAATGCGCGAAAACTCGCTTTCCAAAAAGGCTGGTTGTAACATTTTTTCTTTGACTAAGGCCAGTGTCGCTGAGAAGTTGTGGCTCAGGCTATTAATGCTGACTTGTAAGTATTGATTCGATGCTGAGAAATATATTGAGCTACCCAGTTTTTGCAATTGATTACTCAGGGTCTCACTGCTATGAGCCGTGGTGGACTCGTTGAGCATTTCTGCTAATAATGAAGCCGTGCCCGCTTTGTCTTTGGTTTCGTAATAATGACCTGCAGGGATTTTTAATAACATTGACGTGGTTGGTGTTTCTAAGCTTTGAGTACCTAGCACTGCAATGCCGTTACTTAGTGTCTGTTGCCACATTTGCGGTAATTGAACACTCTCAATCGCACCAGCTTTAGGCATTACGCTGCGATCAAAGCTATCAACGGCGCGACGTATTTGAAGTTGATCCGCCGAGACTAGGCTGGTATTTGATAAATCACGAACTGGAGATTCAAAGTTTGCCTTGTGAGCAACTGCAGCTAACTGACCCTTTGGCACGACACTGATAATAACGGCTGGTTTGTTTTTAACATAACGGTTAAATACGCGCATCACGTCTTCTTTGGTGACAGAGGTATAGCGCGCAATATCTTGCTGGATGTAATTTGGGTTACCAGTGAATGTTTGATTAGCAGCAAGTTGACTAACTTTGCCTGCGACACTTTGTAGTCCGAAGATGAAATTAGATTCCATTTTTGCGCGGATCTTAATTAAGTCATCATCTTGGACGCCACGTTGTTCAAACTCAACCAGCGCTTGGCGCATAATCGCTTCAATCTCGGTTAAAGTTTTACCAGATGTTGGGTTTAAATAAGCGCGGAAATTTAAGGTACAAGCTAACTCAGCACACGGATGACCAACACCTGCGTAGACAGTGTATTGAGTTTTAACTAGATTTTTATATAAAATTGAGGTTTTGCCACCACCAATAATCTCAGCTAGCACATCGAGTGGAGCCTCATCTTCATGGCGAACATAGACGGTAGGCATCGTCATAGATAACATCGGTAGTTGGATATTATCTTCTAATGAAATATAACGATCTTGCTCTAGAGTGACGGTCGCTTTTGCTGGCATAGTAACTTCAGGGCCAGCTGGAATACTACCAAAATACTTTTTGACCATTTTAAGCGTCTTAACGGTATCGAAATTACCACCAATGGTAATAGTCGCGTTATTTGGGCCATACCAAGTTAAGAAGAAGTCTTTTAAGTCATTGACATTAACCCGGTTTAAATCTTCCATAAAACCAATCACTGGCCATGAATATGGGTGATTTACTGGATAAAGAGCGGCTGATACCACTTCATTGACTCGACCGTACGGGCGGTTGTCGACACGCTGACCACGCTCATTTTTAACTGTTTCACGTTGCACTTCGAATTTCTTCTGCGTGACGCTATCGACTAAAAATCCCATGCGGTC
>JABSRS010000191.1:0-4395 GCA_013214885.1 Gammaproteobacteria bacterium | reverse complement strand
ACAACATTTTTTCTAGTTGATTAGCTGGAACTGTTTCAAAATAGTTGGTTCTATCGCTGTTGGTGGTGCCGTTAAGTGTGCCGCCAGCTTCAGTAATGATTTTAAAATGCTGTTCATCTGCAACGTTGTCTGAGCCTTGAAACATCATGTGTTCAAAGAAATGGGCGAAACCAGACTTGCCAATTTCTTCACGAGCAGAGCCAACGTGATAGGTGACATCAACATGGACTAATGGATCTGAATTATCTTGATGCAATATGACCGTTAAACCATTCTCCAGCGTGTATTTTTGATAAGGAATAACAATCTTATCTGGATTATTTTTAACTACCTCAATCAGTTTTATGCCCTCAATTTTCGGGGTGATGGCTGATGGCGGTGGGGTGGTTTGATTACAAGCGGCAAGTAAGCCGACAAGCGCGGGAATGGTCCAAGTTTTCAAAATAACTCTCCAATGTTAATTTAGCAATAAAGCTTACAGGATATTGGTGATTTATTTAAGTTGGATAAATGTAAAAAGTGTAATAAAAAGTTACATTATCCGCGTGATGGCGAATAATGTAACAGTTGAGCTATTTTAGCAGTGCTAAATTTAACCGATCGAGTCCAGCTCTTAAGTCTGCTATCAAATCATCAACATCCTCAAGTCCAATGTGTAATCTAATCACTGGACCCGCAGCTTGCCAAGTGGTGGCGGTGCGAAGTCGGTCAAGACCATTGACCTGTAAAATCAAGCTCTCGAAACCGCCCCATGAAAAACCCATTTTAAAATGACTCATGCCATCGAGTAGGCTAGTGATTGCTTGCTCGTCACCACGATTAAGCACCAATGAAAATAAGCCATTTGAGCCACTAAAGTCACGATTAAAAAACTGATGTCCTGGACAATCATTAAAAGCAGGATGGAGGATTTTGTCGACTTCTGGTTGCTCACTTAACCACAGGGCTACTTTTAAGGCCGACTCTTGGTGTTGCTTTAAACGAACGCTTAACGTTCTGAGTCCACGTAGGGCCAAATAAGCATCGTCGGGAGAGACACATTGTCCTAATAAGTAACTATGCTCACGTAATTGCGGCCAGTACTTGTCATTAGCAACCGCGGTGCCGATCATGGCATCGGAGTGACCAACAATATATTTGGTGGCCGCTTGCACTGAAATATCGACGCCAAAATCGAAGGGCTTAAATAGCACGCCAGCCCCCCAAGTATTATCAAGAATCACCACAATATCCGACTCATGAGCGATACTGGCTAGTGTTGGCACGTCCTGTACTTCCATGGTGTTCGAACCTGGAGATTCTAAAAATAAGATCCGGGTGTTAGCTTGAATAAGTTCACGAATACCTTCGCCAATCATCGGATCGTAATAAGTGGTCGTTATGCCGAGATTAGTCAAAATTTTGTTGCAAAAATCACGGGTCGGCTCATACGCGGTATCAACCATTAATACGTGATCACCCGCTTTTAGAAAAGATAGCATTGCACTGGTAATAGCGGCGGTGCCACAGGGATAAAGCGCACAACCTGCCCCCCCTTCAATTTCGCTAATAGCTTCACTAAAAGCAAAGCTGGTGGTAGTGCCTCGGCGGCCATAAAATAAAGTTTTGTCGGCGCGGTTAGCGATGGCATGTTTCATTTCTGCAACGCTATCAAAGATGATCGTAGATGCGCGCTGCACAGGGGGGTTAACGCCGCCACCTGTCCATTGTTTGTTACGCCCGGCACTAACAATTTTTGTATCATGTTTCATAAATATACCCGTTGAGAAGTCTAGATGTCTATTAAACGCAATAATTGTGGTCTTTGCACCTGTTATTTTAAAATATTAAGAACCAAATGAACTAACTAGTCACTGTTTTGATATCGATTAACGACATTTGGTTATCTCATCTCGATCACTGCTAGCTAAGCATGATAAAATTCAGCCATTATCAACCACTTTATTAATCTTGAGACGTCCATGCCACATCAACAATTATTAGGTCCTATTTTAAGTTTTTTGCAGTGCTCAACACCTGATGCCTGGATTGACGAAGCTAAAAAGCCCGAGAATCTTCCGACTATTTTACGTGACCATTTGGCTTGCGAATTAAAGGCGGGCCAAACGGCGATGCACTTTATTCGTAAGTATGTGATCGATAAAGAGCAAGGCAAGATTCTGGCCGATTGGTTTGCGCCTTTTGAGGGCTATCTCTATCGTCAAGAAGGTGATTTGGCCAGTCTGGCGGTTAAAAATAATATTGCTAAATCGTTAACACCTAAGCCTGGTTGTGCTTACGGTCAAGATTTAATTGATAAGATGGTGTTGTTGATTAAAGAAGAATTGCATCATTTTTATCAGGTGTTGGAAATTATGGAAGGGCGTGATATTCCTTTTGAAAATATTACGGCTGGACGTTACGCCAAAGGCATGATGAAACATGTCACGACTCATGAGCCTAATACCTTAATTGATAAATTAATCATTGGTGCCTACATCGAAGCCCGTTCGTGTGAGCGCTTTGCTAAATTGGCTCCTTTCTTAGCCGATGACTTAAATAAGTTTTATGTCTCGTTATTACGCTCTGAAGCGCGTCATTATCAAGACTATTTGATTTTGGCCGAGCAGGTTGCTGGCACAGATATTAGCGATCGGATTGCTTATTTTGGCAAGGTAGAAGCTGAGTTAATATCAACACCAGACAGTGACTTTAAGTTTCACAGCGGCTCGCCGATCTAATTCAACCTAAGCCGAGATTCGCTTGGTAACTTTTCAAATAGGGCAGCGACAGGTTAAGTTGTTGCTTTATCGTTGCTAATTGCGTTGGGGTTAGTCGTTGTTGAGCCGTTAGTTTTTCTAACTGATCGCAAAGCTGAAATAAGCCAATTAATCCAACGCCGTGCGCTGCACCTTTAAATTTATGCAGCAGCTGAGCTTGGTCTGGTGATACGTGAAGCTGTTCAATAAAATTATCTGCTTGCTGCTCAAATAGACTAATAAGGTGCTTAACCTTATTGCTACCTAAGTAAGGCAAGTCTTGATCGAGAACATTTGGGTCAAAGCAGTTGTTCACTGACAATGCTTGCACTGGATTCGATTGCACTGGATTAGTGATGGTTGGTTGATCTGACATCACTTTTAAAATCGTCGGGCTAAAGCGTTTCATTTGTAGTGGCTTTGCGATGAAACCGTCAAAACCCGCGGCAATAAATGTATCGATGTCTTCCTTGAATACATGAGCCGAAACGGCAATCGTTTTAAGTTGATATTGCTGCTGCTGGGCGATTTCTTTGAGTTGTTGTGACAAATCGACTCCGTTAATGTCGGGTAAATTAATATCGAGTAGGGCTAAATTGAATTGTTGTTGGGCCATCGCAGCAATGGCACTAGCGCCATCTTCAACCCCAATAACCTGATGACCAAGCTTTTGAGTAAGACCAACAGCGACATGAAGGTTTACTTCGTTATCTTCGACAACTAACACTGTTAGCTTTGCGATGGTTTGTTCTGTGTTAGCCGGGGCTAGCTGCTCCGTTGTAATCAATTGTTGTGGTGCTTGAGGTAGTTTTATCGCAAATGAAAAGCAACTGCCTTGATTGACTTGGCTGTGTAGTGAGAGCTGGCCAGCCATTGCACTGACTAATCGTTGACTAATGGCTAATCCCAGCCCTGTGCCTGAGGCACTACTGGTGTTAGTTAATTGAGTAAATGCCTCAAAGATTTCTAGTTGTTGGTTGGGTGCGATACCTACGCCGCTATCACTTACGCTAAAATTGATCAATTCAGGCTTTATTTGGCTAATATCGAGTGTGACATGACCGTGATGAGTAAACTTGATTGCATTGTTGACTAGGTTTATCAGCACTTGACGCAACTTCCCTAAATCCGCCATCACCCACAATGATAAATTATCACCGAGGGTGTAATTGAGCGTGAGTCCTTTACTCGTTGCTCTATTTTTCATTAGCTCAACAATATCTTTAGCAAGCCGCTCAATGTTTACAACGCGAGGCCGTAGTTCGATATGACCCGCCTCAATCTTAGAATAATCGAGAATGTCGTTTAAAATATCGAGTAAATTTTCCCCTGAGTTTAAGATGGTGTCAGCAAAACTTTGCTGTTGTGGGGTTAATGTTGTATCTAGCATCAGCTCCATGGTGCCGATCATCCCATTCATTGGCGTACGAATTTCATGACTCATTGTTGATAGGAATGCACTTTTGGCATGTACCGCCTGTTCAGCTTCATTTTTGGCTTGGGTGAGTCCTTGATTTGATTTTTCTAAACTATCGGTTCTTTGAACCAGCTTTTCAGTCATTTGGTCTACCAAAATAAGCGCCTTACGCTTCGCTTTGGAGAGAACCAAAAACATACCAAGTATCAGCAGGTTAACGATGAGACCAATAAATAAGAT
>JABSRS010000190.1 GCA_013214885.1 Gammaproteobacteria bacterium | reverse complement strand
AGGAACCAACATGATCAACATTGTCGAAATAACACCAGATAACTTCCAACAAGTCTTATTACAACAGCCTGAACAGTTGATATTGGTGGAGCTGTATTCACCGCGTGATACTCAAAGTATCCCAATGTCAGAGCAATTACGGCAGTTAGCAATCGAATTGGCCGATAAAATTGTGTTTGCGCGTGTTGATTGTGATGCTCAGGGCCAAATTGCAACTCAGTTTGGTGTAACATCAGTACCAACGCTGGTTTTAATCCGCGCTGGACAACCAATCGATGGTAGTACTGGAGTCGTGCCAATCGAGCAAGTGCGTGAAATGATCGCCAAGTACTTACCGAAACCAGAAGAAGAACTATTAATCCAAGCTAGCGCTATGTTATTAAATGATGATGCTGATATTAATGATATTTATCGTGTAATCAAACAAGCTGTCGAACTTGATGATAAGCGTGTCGATATCAAAAGTTGTTATATTGAAGTATTAATTAAGTTAGGTCAGCTCCCTCAAGCCAGTAGTTTACTTGAAGGTTTTGCGCTAGAAGATAAGGGGGCAGGGTACCAACGTTTGGTTTCATTGCTTGAGCTTGCGCAAGAAGCGGGTCAATCACCAGAAATCAAAGCGTTAGAGCAACAATTAGCCGCCACGCCTGAAGATAATCATCTTAAATTACAACTAGCAATAAATTACTCACAAGCTAATCGCAGTGAAGATGCATTGACGATCATTTTTACCATATTATTGCAGGACTTAAATTTCGAAGATGCTAAAAAACGTTATCTAGATATCATCGCTGCACTACCTGCTGGTGACGCGTTAGCCGCAAATTTCCGTCGTAAACTCTACAGCCTTCTGCACTAAACCCTTTGGGACAGGCATAAATATTCGTGTAATATTTGTGCAATATAAAATAGTTGTACTACTATTGTTTAGTGTTTAAACATTGGTTGGGCTACTCATGACTCGTGCCAGATATTGTCAAATAGATTTAGCGGAAACTACCTTTTATCATGTGATTAATCGCTGTGTTCGTCGAAGTTATTTATGCGGTAAAGACCGATATAGCGGAAAAAACTTTGAGCATCGCAGGCAGTGGGTAATTAAACGAATAAAGCACCTTGCTAAAATATACTCAATTGAAATCGGAGCATATGCCATTATGAGTAACCACTACCATTTAGTTTTGAATGTTAATATTCAAAATGCAAACAGCTGGTCGATGGATGAAGTTATAAAAAGGTGGCGTAATCTATACAAGGGTCACGTTGTCGTTGACAAATATTTGGCGGGAATCGAATTATCAGCTGCTGAGATTAAACTAGTGAATGATTTAACCTTAGTATGGCGAAAGCGCTTATATGATATTTCCTGGTTTATGAAGTCTCTCAATGAATTTATTGCTAGACAGTCAAATAAAGAAGATAAATGTACTGGTAAATTTTGGGAAGGACGGTTTAAATCTCAAGCCTTGCTAGATAATACAGCATTGTTGAGTTGTTTAGCGTATGTTGATTTAAATCCAATTAGAGCAGGGATCTGTGATTCTTTAGAAGGTAGCGATTTCACCTCTATCCAAGAAAGGTTAATTCAGCAGCATGCTTACACAAAACTAATTAATCGAAATAGCCAGAATAGCGAATTTTCAGTACCAAATCAGCCACCTAGCCTAATGCCTTTTATAACAAAGCACTGTAAAAGCAACCTACCGTTTGATTTAGATTCATATCTGCAATTAGTTCAATGGAGTAAATCAAATTTGGTAAATAATGATGTTACTGTTTCCGTTATAGAATCATCGACTCTTTTTGTAGAGTTAGGGCTTGATGCCGAACTTTGGCTCGAAGCAGTTAAAAATTTTAGACGCCACTATGGTTCCTGGGCTGGCAGTCAAAATATTTTAAAACGATTTGCCCAAAGCCACGGTCAGCGGTGGTGTAAGGGAACTGGGTAAACATCTAAAGCTAGAAAATTCCAAACTAACTAATCCCTAAAATTAGTTGTAATTCTTTGCGCCTAATAATTTTATTCATCAACTTTTGCTTTTATTTCACTTTTCCTGCGAGTTGCCTCGGTATTCTGATTAAAAACGAGTTAATAAAATAACAAAAGTTAAAATTTATCAAGTGTAAAACTTATGTCTGTCCCAGAAGGCAGGGAGAGAGGACGAAAGGGTTGTTGTTGCCTTGGGATTTTTTAATACGTTGATCTCGCAGACATTCTGCTTTATCTACTGGGTCGATCTTGTTCCAAGCGTTGAATAGTTTGAGCTGTGACTTTGATATTTTTAGATTGTACTGCTGTTTAAAATAAAAATAAATTCGAGCGATATCACCACGACGGTTTTCGGGCGGCTGTGCTTTACGGCCTTTAAAATCGATAACCATATTACATTGACCATATTGCTTAGGCTTAGCATTCCATTGGCTGAACCTATAGTTTGAGCGGTCACCATTTACTTCGCCTACTGCAGCAACAAGATTGTGTAAGTCACCTTCCATTCTCTTGAATTGTTTATCATTTTTGGTACAGTTCTTTCGTCTGCCTTGTTGCCAACATTGGCGTTGGTGGCCAAACTCCCACGCAGGTACAATGTGTTCCCATTCAATTCGTGATGCACGTTTTAATTGTTTTCGGAATCGATAGCCGCATCCCTGTAGATCAGGAACTAATTTCTTGCCCTGGCGCTTAATATCGCAACCACAATAGAAACTGGTGTCAGATGATTGATGAAGTTTAAGCGCAATTCTTTTTGCCTGTCCAAAACTAGTTGGGGTAGCATTAGTTAGCAATGGCCACAGTAATAACGTTACCAATAAAAGCACTCGAGTTGAAATGTTGTTCAAAATAATCCCTAATAAAATTTGGTGCTAAAGCGTCTAGGTCTTTAGTCACGCTACTGGTGGCTATTTTAAGCGAATAGCAGTTGATTAAACAGCGATTAATTGATTGCGGCAGCCACGGCAGATGTATTTGGTTCCTTTTAAGGCATTATTGTGACGACGGGTTGATAACTTGATTATTTGGCAACCACATTGATAATCAAATGTCTTAATGCCGAGATTATCGGTGTCGTAGCTGTGAGTTCTCTCCGCGGGCAATTTAAAGACTGCCGTCATGATTGTCTGCCATTCTTTGCCATGGGGAGCAACCCTCCCATAGCACTGCCACACAATTAAGTGTGCTACTTCATGTGCTACGACATGGGTTAAATAATGCTGTTGATTTTGTAAGTAAATTTTAGGATGAAAGCGCAAAGTGTGTCGTTGTAATAAAGCACTTCCTGCAATTCGACCACGCTGGTTAAATAGCACCGTTGGTTTAACTAATTTCTTGTCTAGTGCTGCCTCGGCGAGTCGATAACATTGTTCGACTCGCGCTAATAGTAGCTGTTTATTTAAAGCTGGTAGAGGCATGCTTGAGCATCTCGGTGATTTGCTCAACGGTTAGTTGAATGGTTTTTGGCTCAAATGATTTAATTCGAGGAGTATGAATATGGCCAACAGCAATTTGACTCGCTAGCTTATCGCGTAGGGCAATGCTGCGATATGATATTTCATTAGATAAATATGAACCACCAGAGCCTTGTACTGACACTTGATTGGTTAACTCGTTCAGCGAGATAGCTTTTATCGAGCCCTTGGCTAACGTGCTAACTTGATGGTTGTCATTAATTTTGAATGCGCCGACGGCTTGTTGCATTAATTTCACCGGCAATGAAAATTCGACAAATTCAGCGCCATCATGTGATGCACCATTTAAAAAAGGAACCAGAGGGTTACTGGCACTTGCTCCAGTAATGACATTACGATTACCAGGTATGGTTGCCGAGCGGCGTTTACCTGGAAAACGTTCTAAATCAAAATCCTTGCGTCCCATAGAAATGGTAGCAATTAAATCAATTTTTCGATCGGCTGCCATTAAAGGTGTCAGTATTCGCTCAATGAGCCCCTGGTCAAAATCATCAAATCGAACAGGGATCATCACGGTTTCTATTTGGACTTTTTGACCTTGATAGTTGATTATTTTGCCATCGAGCATCAATGCAGCAACCCCTGATGGATTGCTTTGGTCGATATTTCGGTCGAGCAGGAATGGATCGAATCCGCTCAAAAAGATTCGCTTTAGGCTAGGATCCCCAGCATAATCAATACTGGTAATGCCACGACTGGCATCCTCCCAGGCACTTAACAGCTGATCTCGCTGACTCAAGGTCGGAGTGAATGTTAATGGGATGTTTTTGATGGTTACTCGACCAACAAGTCGGGCCCAATATAATGGCCGATCATCATATGATAGGGTCTCTTGCGCTTGTTTTACCGCCAATTGCCATAAGTTTAAACCAGTTGTGGTGACGACGGTCATTGCATCTTTCATTGCAATGATTTGTGATAAGTCGTGTTTAAACTGATTGAGGGAATGGCTAAAGTGTTTAACTTGTTGCGGAATAGCTTGTTGCGCCGTTTCAATTCGCAGCTCTTCGGGATCTAACGCAAGGAAATTAGTGGCACTTTGATGGAACGCTTGGCTTGTCGTTGATGTGAGTAAAAAGACACTTAAGATAAGAAAATATTTAGCGAGATTCATTAGCTGACCATTATATGAAATTTAGGCCCAAACTATAAAGTCTTTTGATAAAAAAAGCCAACTCGAAAGTTGGCTTTGATAATCAGTTGCGGTTGACTGTTAAGAAAGTTTGTCAGATGCAATATGGTAGTTTGGATCTTCAATCACGTTAACTTCAACTAACGCGTTGGCTTTGTTAAGAAGCTCACTACATTCAGCGCTTAGATGACGTAAATGAAGACGCTTGCCTACGCTAATATAACGCTCGGCTAGTGAGTCAATTGCTTCAATGCCAGAATGATCGTA
Source organism: Gammaproteobacteria bacterium (assembly GCA_013214885.1). Classification (GTDB taxonomy): domain Bacteria; phylum Pseudomonadota; class Gammaproteobacteria; order Enterobacterales; family Psychrobiaceae; genus Psychrobium. The sequence continues at coordinate 1,904 of JABSRS010000190.1, read as the reverse complement.
AACACGTGACCCTTTGAAATCGATAATCACGTCATCAGCATCATTTGTGTAGTCAAATTGTTCTTTAAAAGAAGTAATTGCGCCGAAGAATAATGGACCTTCAACTTGGTAAACTGTCCAACCATTGTCATCAGTAGAGCGACTAACAATGACATGCTTAGCATGTTGCCATGCAAACACTAAGGCCGACACAATCACGCCAACAATAACGGCAATGGCTAAATCAGATGCCACAGTCACTGCAGATACTAGGATTAAAATAAAGGCATCCGATTTAGGGATTTTCTTTAATTGACGGAAGCTTGACCATTCGAATGTCGCTATTACGACAATAAACATCACGCCTATCAAAGCCGCAAGTGGAATTTGTTCAATCAGTGAAGAGGCAAATAAGATGAATCCTAGTAACGCCAGAGCTGCTACCACGCCAGAAGTACGACCACGACCACCAGAGTTAACGTTGATCATTGATTGACCAATCATCGCACAGCCACCCATGCCACCAAAGAAACCAGTCACGGTATTAGCAACGCCTTGAGCAACACATTCTTTGTTACCTTGACCGCGGGTCTGAGTTAACTCATCAATTAAGGTTAGGGTTAGTAGTGACTCAATTAAGCCAATAGCCGCTAAAATCAACGCATACGGGAAGATGATGACCAAAGTATCCCAGTTATAAGGAATATCTGGAATGTTGAAATCAGGTAAACCACCTGCAATTGAGGCCACATCACCAACTACCTTGGTGTCTAAGTCTAAACCGATAACGGCTAGAGAAACGACCACAATGGCGACTAATGCCGAAGGTACAGCCTTGGTGATTTTTGGTAAGAAATGAATAATCGCCATCGTAATAGCCACTAAGCCCAGCATCATATACAGTGCTTCACCTTGCATCCATTGTAATACACCGTCACTATCAACCTCTTTAAACTGACCCAGTTGAGCCAGGAAGATAACAATAGCTAAGCCGTTAACAAAGCCCAGCATTACTGGATGAGGAACCATGCGGATAAACTTACCAAGCTTAAATACCCCGGCAAGTATTTGTAAAACCCCCATTAGCACGACCGTGGCAAATAGATATTGCACCCCGTGATTGACCACCAAAGAAACCATCACCACAGCTAACGCACCAGTCGCGCCAGAAATCATACCTGGGCGGCCACCGAAAATGGCGGTGATTAGACCTACAATAAAGGCGGCATACAAACCAACCAAGGGATCAACCTGAGCAACGATCGCAAAGGCTACAGCCTCAGGAACAAGTGCTAGGGCAACGGTAAGACCTGATAATATGTCAGCTTTTTTGCTGATAACGTTATTTATATGTAGCTTTAACATGTAGGCATCTTTTATCGATTTAAAGAATAGGAACGTAGAAATATATACGTTAAAAAAGGCGCTAAATTGTAGAGATTTTGGCTAAAAAGTCAACCTTTTTCACCAAAGGTTGACTTTTAAACTCACAATCTAAATTGAAAATTCAGGAGTAGTTATGTGGTCTCAGCCATCTTAGCACGATAGCGTTCTTGGACAATTTCAACCAGTTTGTCGGGTTGGAATTTCGAGATGAATTTATTACATCCTACTTTCTCAACCATCGCCTCATTAAAGCTGCCGCTTAATGAGGTATTGAGCGCGATGTATAGATCTTTCATTCGTGGATCGTTTCTGATTTCATGAGTCAGTTTATAACCATCCATTTCGGGCATTTCAGCATCGGTAATCATCATTAATATCTCATCGGTGACCAATTTTCCCTCATCGCACCACTTTTTGAGTTTATTTAATGCCTGGAGCCCGTCTGATGATTCAATGACGTCAATCCCTATAGAGCTCAATGTCTGACGTACTAAATTACGAGCTGTCGCTGAATCATCAACAATCAGTATTTTACTGCC
>JABSRS010000189.1 GCA_013214885.1 Gammaproteobacteria bacterium | reverse complement strand
CTTTTTCACCCAGGGTGATGACTGGTGCTGCCACGGCTTGAAAAGCCAACAGGCTCACTAACATAAATATTTTTCGCAAAACACTTACCTCGATAAAATCATGTTGCTTGAGTATAACCTGAGCAAAAAGTAACTGGAGACTTTTAAGTAAAAATCTCCAGTTAATAGCTTTCGATAATAGTTTTTTGAACTTTATTCAACGGTAACAAAAATAACCTCGTCAGAATTTTTTGGTTTAATCGCAGATGCAATATCGGTAATAGTCACGCGATGTTTATTGTGTCTATCGATATAAGCTGCAGTTTTCATTGCGCCATATTTCGCTGAGAATGACACCGTCGCCAGTGCAGGAATTAATAGATACTTGGTAATTTTCACATCCCTGGTAATAGCCATGCTAAAGGTCAGAGCATTGTATATTTCGCGGATTCAAAGATTATTTATGAGGGATATTTTTTAGAGGTACCGTTTGATAATACATTGCCAAGCCAAATGCCGATGGCGACAAAAATGTTTATCGAATATGTGCGTAAACACAAACTTGGATATTCACGCATTGTTGGTCATCATCGTAATAATGATATGAAACCAGCCATGGTAAATGCTTATTACGCTAAGCATATGGGCAAGATGTAATAAGCCTCTAGTGTTAGATCAGTGTGTTCGCTGCTCTATCTCCGATATCAACATGATACGATTTCTTTTGAGATTGTCTTTAACTCCTTAGCATTAAACTCTGTCGTGCTAAACACTGTATCGGTTAACTAAATTTGGCCACCGTTTCAATAAAATCCCCAATGATTGGTGGCAATAAAATCGATCCCAACCCCAGCATTCTGTCACAGTCGATGCTAGAGCTGTGATATCCCAGCACCAATTTCATTCGCGGAGTCCGAAATGCTCTGTTGTTCTATCTACTGTACTTATTGAGGCTGGCCTTTTTACTATTGGCCGTCGAGGAGCTGTTATATGCAATAGGGTTAAAATTTCGGTTACTGAGCAGCTTTGAAATAGCCAGACGATGCGTATATTTAGGCCGTTAGGTAGCCGTACGATAATATTTTATAATTAGTGTTGGCAAATTAAACGATACGATGTAGCATATAAATACTTAAATAATGTAATTATACGAAACGGAGTGTCTTATGGCTAGATTGTCGAAAGAGCAACAGCAAGAGGTCCGACATAAAATTATTATGATGGCACTGGAACTTTTTACCGACCAAGGCTTTGCCAATACCACGATGAAGCAAATAGCCAAACAGGCTGGGATTGGTGATGCCACCATTTACAAGTATTTCGCCAATAAAGATAAGATTGTCCATGCCTATTATGGCTTGATGGCAGAAAATACAGTGCAGCAGTTTTTCGAAGAAGACGAACTTGATAGCTATTCATTACACGAGAAATTGCAGTTGTTGATCGATATCTATTTGAATAACTTTTTAGCCAATCGAGAGTTTGTCTGCGATAGCCTGAAAATGATTATGCAATCTCCCAGTATCCTATTTAAAGATGTCAGCCCAGTCAGAGAAGAGTTCATTGGCCTGATCCATGATCTGTTGCAACAAGCCGAACAAAACGGCGAAATAGCACATTCACCTTTTACTGAGGCAACCGCTAAACTGGTCAACGAATATATGTTGGCCGTATTGCTCTATTGGGCAAACGATGACTCGGATGAATTTAGTAATACTACTCAAATGGTCGATATGTCACTTGACCTTGCGATTGAAGTATTAAAAAGCGGCATCGTTTCTAAAGCCACAGATCTTATTGGCTTCTTCCTCAAGGCCCATCTGTTTAAGTTTATGGGCAGTGGCTTCTTAAATAAATTAATCACGTCCAAATCGTTCGGCATGTAATTGTTTTACGACTTTATAATAATCTTAGGTGGAGAAATCATGAAAAATTGGCGAGGTTTTTGGCTCATGGCCGTGGCGTTTATTCATACGGTGTTTGCATTGCTTATGTTTGCAGACGATTATCGGTCACTTTATGACAACGGAATAATTAACAGTATTACGTCCGTCCAAGTACATGGGGCGGTTTGGTTCTTCTTATTCGGACAAGTATTATTTATTGTCGGCCTGCTTGTTAGGCACTATGAACTAGCGATGGAATGTAATATCCCTCGCTCAATTTCAATAAACCTGTTGCTGTTAACCGTGATCGGCGTGGTATTAATGCCAGCTTCGGGTTTCTGGCTTATTTTTCCCGTAGTGTTTAGCATGTTATTGACCAAGCCATTACCTGCCGTTCAAATCACGGGGGAATAACAGATGGCATCATCAAACAACATGCCGACTTCAAAGCTAACACGCAGTGCCATCGCCGGTATCGCGGCAACAAAAATAGGCATTAAGCATATTGGTTACAAGACTCGCCAAGCCATATCCGCAACGCCGGTTGATCAACAGCCCCAACAAGAGCATGAGGAGAAAATTGGTGAGATAATTTTTTCAGTATTGAGTCAGCTTAGAGGCACAGCGGTAAAATTATCTCAACTCCTTAGCATGGAAGCAGATATTTTACCCAAAACCATCAGAGATAAATTACATGCGGCCTGTCATCAGGTGCCACCAATTAACAAAGCATTGGTTAGAAAGCAAATAGTGCATGAACTAGGCGATATACCTAAGCAGTTGTTTAAAGAATTTAATTCCCAAGCTTTTTCGGCGGCGAGTATAGGGCAGGTACATCAAGCCGTCGCTCATGATAATACCTTATTGGCGGTAAAGGTTCAGTATCCTGGTATTGGTGCCACCATTGAAAGCGACTTAAATATGGTGAGGAAATTATTTTGGTTATTATCAAAAACAACTAGCAAATTCCCGAAGAAACAGGTGATAGCATTATTGATGGATGAAATGCAGGCTAGATTACAAGAAGAAACCAATTATATAACAGAAGCCAACAACCTGCGTTGGTTTCGCCAGTATGTCAATTTACCCGGTTTTGTGATTCCTGCCGTTTATGAATCGTTATCTGGCAGGCGAGTATTATCAATGGATAGGTTAACGGGACAACATTTAGAACCTTGGTTAGCGACTAATCCAAGCCAGACTCAAAGAAATGATCTAGGCCAAAAGCTGTTTGATTTCTTTTGGTATTGCGTGTTACAGCTAAAGAAAATAAACGCCGACCCACATCCGGGTAATTTCTTAATATTGGCCGATGGTCAGCTTGGTCTTTTAGACTTTGGCTGTGTTCGTTGTTTGAGTGAGGATTTTGTCGGTGATTTCACCGAGATGATGCCAAAAATAGTGGATGGCTATTTTTTCAATAAAAATACCAAGGCATTGCTTGAAAGTTATCAAAAGCTAAAATTCATCGAGAAAGAGGTCACGCTAGCCACTTTTGAATTGGAGATTATGCCCGACTTGCAACCGTATGGTCAGTGGCTTGGCGAGGCTTATGTCGAAAAAACCTTTGATTTTAGCAATAAAAAACCTTGCCCAGGCAAGCCCGAGAATATGAGTGGCAGTGCCATCCAATTTTTAAGTGGCATGTACAGCGAACAACCCTGTTTTGACCGAGCGCATTTAGGATTGATGAACCTGCTGAGTCAAATAGGTGCCAACATTAATACCGACTATCTTAGATTTGAGGATAATGAGACATCATAAGATAGTAATTTTCAGTGGTAAAAAATAAAGGAAATACGATGAAAATGTTTAATTTTTTTAAAATACTAACCAGCTTTACAGCGATACTGTGCTGCTATCTGTTCTTTTTATTATGTTTATCCCCACAATCTTTTTTGTTTGATCTAGGGATAGAGGGAAACGAAGCAGCATATTTCATATCTCGTCGCGCCGGTATGCTAATGCTGGGGATAAGTGTTTTGTTGTTCTTTGCTCGAAACGTCCCGCACTCACAGGCCAGACAAGCGATTGCGTTAAGTATTTCAGTCACCATGTTTGGCTTGGCCATCGCTGGCAGCGCTTCTTCATGTCGCATGCATCTATTTTGGCGCGCCTTAGTATCGTATGTTAGGTGCTGGCGAACAGATGGCTACACAGTCCAAACAGGGCAGTTTAATACCATCAGTTATCACAAATGTCGACTGAGCGTGATCGGCAATTACTGGTTGAGCTGTATTTGGATCAAATGCCTAAACTGGCCACTTGTGACCAGTATAACTTGTCACCGATGCAATTTGACCGGCTCCATTATCGAGAAAAATCACGATTAAAGCGTATTTTGTTAGAGCATAATAGCCTTTTTATCTAAAAAGGCATTATTTCCATTTGAGCGATATTGCCGTGCGTTACCACAATCTGGCTAAGCAGGTTGCGGCGCACGAGTGATCATTGGTTGCCCCATCCCGAACAAAAATATGGCAAATAAACTAAACCAAGGAAGCAAATACCAATAATCATTGTCAGTGCTATGATCTTGATTGACTTGCTGTAGTTGCTGACCTTTCACTTGCTCAGTGGCAGGCGTCTTGGCTGTTTGTGCCGCTGGTGGCACAGCTAGTGCTGGCATCAGTGGCGCTAAACCAAAACCAGCCGCTTGGGCTGCAACAAAGTCGTTAAACTTGTCGTTGTCAGTCACCACATCGTAGCGGTTGGCTAAATCTATATAGGTTTCGAGCATTTTCTTGACCGTTGCAGGATCTGTTTGCCAATAGTCTTTACGATTGGCTTCGAGCATCCGTTCTAAAATTTGCGCCAGAGCATGGGCGTTGTTTTGTTCGAAAAACTGCTTAATATCGAGTTGATATTTATCTTCGATATAGACGGCGAAAAATTCTTGCCATTGATCGTCACGCACTAATTCTGGCGTCATTACTTCCCAGCCCCACATGTTGTTCATGCGATCCAGAATCGCTGTTGCACCGGCATAACCACTGTCTTGCATCGCCTTAATCCAACGTGGATGGAAATAACGACCACGCATTTCATTATTAAGGAAACTGCTCATGGTTTGTGCTTTAACATTGTCCTTACGGCGTAAATTACTGACATACATCTCAGGTGTTTTACCGTCTAATTTACGCACGGCTTGTCCGATCCCGCCAAAATATTGGAACGGGTCATCGTTAGTGAGTAGCGCATAAAGATTGGTCGAGCGTGAAAAAATCACGGCATCGGTACCTGAAAGTACCTTGCCATAAAGGTCGATATCGTTGACCTTATCGCTCCAACGCTTTTCGTCCTTACCATAGGCGTAACCCATACGTTTAAGATAAACTTCACTCATGGCATCGTCGGTTTCCCAGCTACCAGAATCTAAGGTTTGACTCGCTAGTCCAGTGCCATAACTGCCAGAATCATTTGAGAAAATTCGCACGGTTGATAGATATTCTGCATCTTCAGTTGATTTCCCTTGGTCGAGTAACTGTTGTTTTAACGCCTGTGAATGACGATAAACGAAGTTGTTGTCTTCTTTCATTTGAGCGATGGTGTCGATGGCCTCGGCCATCCACAGCATCACATTTGGGAAGGCATCGCGATAGAGTCCAGTAGCCGATAATACGACGTCAATCCGCGGTCGTTTAAGTTCGCTCATCGGAATAACGTCGACCCCAATCACCTGATCTTGATCGTTCCATTTCGGCTTAACGCCTAGCGCATATAACACCTGAGACTCAAGGGCACCATGATGACGCATGGTTTCGAGTGACCATAATGAATAGGCTAGTTTTTGTGGGTATCTTCCATGTTTGGCGCGGTAATCGGCAATGGTTTGCTCCATTAACGTTACACCAGCCTGATAGGCTTCTTTCGATGGTACTTTGGCGGGATTAAAACCAATTAAATTGCGCCCAGTTGGAACTGCTTGTGGGTTACGAATTGGATCTCCGCCATAACCAACAGGAATGAAATTAGCCGACATTGCCGCTAGTAGGTGCTTTATTTCTGCAATATCAGCGAAGTTATCCCAATATAGCTGCGCCGTGACTAAATGTGCAGCCAAGGTTGCCGGTAAGTCGGGTAATGATTGTCCGGAAATGCTGGCTTGCAGTAGCTGGAAGCCAGCAAGCGCGGTTAATTTGGTGACATTGAGTCGATCAACCCGCTCTGATTCGGGCAGGGTCAAACCCTGTTGATCTTCATAGAGCTTGGCGGCCTGAGTGAAATCGTCGCCAAGCATTTGCAACATAGTGGTATAAAGGTGCTGTTCTTTCGGCAATAAGCCAAAGGTGTGAACACCCAGTGGCTGAGCTTGCTGGGCCATTTCATTAAGTTGGTCTTGGAGTGTCGCAAGGTTGTTAGCAAAGTCTTGATGAAATTGTTGCTTAGTCAGGGCTAGATCTTGCAATAAGTTTAGATCTTCGACCAGCGTTTCGATACTGGTCTGGGTATTGGTTTGGGTTTGACCTTGGTCGAGGATTAAATAGTTAGTGATTAATTCATTTAATTTAGCAATGTCACTATAGAGCCCCGCCTTGGCAAAACCTGGTGTGAGGTGACTGATCATGGTGGCACGACCGCGACGCTTAGCCTGCATTGCTTCACCGACATTATCGATAATATACGGATAAAAAGTCGGGACATTTCCAATGGCTAAGTTCGGTGAGTCGTTAACGGAAAGCCCGCGTTCTTTGCCCAACAACCATTCTTGTGAGCCGTGAGTACCGAGGTGAATAAAAGCGTCGGCGTTGAATCTTGCGCGGGCATAGAGGTAAATAGCTAAGTAGCCATGATTAACCGGAGTTTTCATGTCGTGATAACGGTTCGCGTGATCTTTGGCGCTGTTACTACGGCCCCCTTGTGGTAGCACGATTAAATTACCGAGCTCCATCCGGGGAATAATAAACACCTGCTC
>JABSRS010000019.1 GCA_013214885.1 Gammaproteobacteria bacterium | reverse complement strand
ATTAAGAAAAACCCGCTTAAATTTATGATTGCTGCGGTTTCTGTTGGTATTTATAAAGGCCAGGCGATTTGTGATCTTGAGTATTTAGAAGATTCAGCGGCTGAAACTGATATGAATGTGGTCATGGCCGATAATGGTAAAATGATCGAGGTTCAAGGCACTGCAGAGGGCGAGCCTTTTAGTCATCAAGAGCTACTGCAAATGTTAGAATTAGCCGATAGCGGGATTAAAGAGATTTTCGCGCTACAATTAGACGCATTAAAATAAGGATAAAACATGAAACAATATCAAATTGATTTTATTGAGTTTGCACTCGAACGTGGGGTGTTGAAGTTTGGTGAATTCACCTTGAAATCTGGCCGAATTAGTCCTTATTTCTTTAATGCTGGCCTGTTTAATACCGGTCGTGATTTAGCGCGCTTAGGGCGTTTTTACGCGACCGCGTTAATGGAAAGTGGCATCGACTATGATTTGCTATTTGGCCCTGCTTACAAGGGTATTCCTATCGCGAGCGCGACGGCATTGCAACTCTGTGAAGTGCATGACATTGATATGCCATATTGCTTTAATCGCAAAGAAAAGAAGACTCATGGCGAGGGGGGCAGCTTAGTGGGTAGTGAGCTTAAAGGTAATGTGATGTTGGTTGATGATGTTATCACCGCTGGCACTGCAATCCGTGAATCAATGGATATTATTAACGAGCATGGTGCTAATTTGGCTGGCGTGTTAATTGCGCTTGATCGTCAAGAAAAAGGCAAGGGCGAGTTATCGGCGATTCAAGAGATTGAGCGTGACTATGACGCCACGGTTATCTCAATCGTGACATTAACCGACTTAATCGGTTTCCTGGCAGCCAAAGGCGAGCTTAAAGATACGCTAGCTAGTGTTAGTGCTTACCGTGAGAAATACGGCGTTTAAACGGATTTATTTAATTATTAGGTTGGGTCTTTTTTGAAAACTTCAAAGTATCACTATCATGGGATTTTTGTTTTAGTTGTTGCGATGCTGGTATTGTTAAATGCCAGTCGCGTGATTAATTATATGGTGTATGCAGATTATTATCAGAACAAAGCTTCTTTATTCGAAATAATGTTACCAGCATTAATGTTTGATCTGCAAACTTGTGGCTACCTACTCACGATCCCTATTTTATTGATACTATTTCCAACTGGGAATAAATTTAAGCTTTTAAAATCGGTCGGACTTAATCTTGGCTTTGTGGTGTTATTAGTTGCGGCGATCGCGTTATTCGCTGATACCCTATATTTTGGTATTGTTAATCGCCATGCATTTCGTGATGCCCTGTTGTTGATGACGGAATTGGATTTTGTGTTACCGCTGTTATTAAGCAATTACTTACTGCCATTCGTGGCAGGCTTAGTTGCTTTGGTTGCGGCAATCGCGTTATGGCTGCGATATTTACAATGTACTAGCCGTTGGGTGATAAAGCCCGCGCGATGGTCTCATCAATTGTCAGTGTTGCTAGTAAGCATATTCTTGCTGTTAATCTGCATACGAGGTTTCGATATTGAAGGTAAGCCGCAAAGTATGATCGACGCATATATTGATCATAATGAGCAGCAAGCTAACTTGGTACTCAATGGCGTTTATACTTCAATAAAAGGTTTAACTGCTAGTAAGAAAAGTCGCCAATACCATTTTGTAGATAACTTAGAACAGGCGCAGCCACGTCAATTTAAAGCCTTCTCAAGCACTTTTTCAGACAATACACCCAATGATAGAAACCTCTTTATAATTTTGGTTGAAGCATTAAGTTATGAGTATATCGATGCCTTAGCTGGTACCTCTTATGGTGCTACGCCATTTTTAGATCAATTAGCGAAAAAGTCTGAAGTTTACGATAATTTTTATGCGGTGGGGCAGCGGAGCTATTATGGCATGCAGGGGATTTTATTTGGGATCCCGCCATTAGATGGAATTGGCTATATCGGTGGTGGCCTTGAATTATCACGCTTGAGCAAAATCGGTGATATGGCTGCTAAGCATGGTTATTACACTCAAATGCTGCAAAGCTCAAATAGGGACTCGATCCGACTCAATTCAATTGCTAATTATGCTGGCTTTGATACTTATCTCGGGCGCAGTGATATTCCGGTAACTCGAACGGATTATCCAAACCCTGAAGCGGCTCAATTCGGTTGGGATTATGAGATGCTAATGAAAACATTGTCTTTAGTTAATCAACAGTCCAAGCCATTTTTGAGTTTTTCTTTCACTGGCACCATGCATATGCCGTACGCTGAACCTCCTAAACAGTGGCAAATTTACCGCCACGGTGAAGACCGAATGAATGATTTTCTTAATACCGTACGTTATACAGATCAGTCATTGCGAGAGTTTTTTGCGTTAGCGGAGCAGCAACCATGGTTTAAGCAAACTACTTTTATGATTATGGCTGATCATACCTTGTTTAACGCAGGGGCGAGTTTGAAAAAATCATTTCATATACCATTATTTATTTATCGGCCTGGTCAAGGAGTCGCTCCTACGAGACATAAAATGATGGCTAGTCAGCTTGATATCTTACCGACAGTGATTGATTTGTTAGGCTTTGATGATTCATTCAGTGCAATGGGGCAGTCTTTATACCGCGCCAAGGATGACTATAGCATTATCGTCAAAGGAAACTTGTTTGGCGCTTTCACTAAAAATGGTAATTTCTTAACTGCGGGTGAGCAAATCGTTCATCAGGAAGGTTCTACTGAATTTGTTGAGCAGGAAATCCCAACGATAGAAAAGCAGATGAAGTATAAATTCCAAAAGGCCCAGCGATTAATTTTAGATAATCAATGGGCAACTGTTGAGCAATAAGTCTCGAAATTAAGCTCAAGTTAGCGTCCCGACGACTTGAGCTACCATCATGAGATGACCACATATCGTGTTGTCATCTCACGTGCTTTTATCCCAGCAATTTGGCAAATTGGAGCCATTGCTGCTCAAAGCCGTCTGTTGGCTTGACTTTGAAATCACTTCTGACGTATTGATTAATCCGACCTTCGGCAAAAGCTAATAGCATATTGGCTAACAGTGCCTCATCAATATCAAAGCCTTTTCCTTCTCGGAGCTTTCGTTCACGCAGAATTTGCTTAAGATGGGTTTCAAGCTTATCAAACAGTTGGGAAATACGTTCGCGTAAACGATCGTGCTCACCAAGCAAGGCATCGCCAGTCATAATACGAGTGATCCCAGGGTTCTTTTCGGCAAATAATAAAATAAGCTGCACTAAGCGGTAACAGCGCATTAGGGTGTTCTTTTCATCGTTGGTAATGATGTTGACTCGCGATAAAATTGATTGCTCAATAAATTCGATCAACCCTTCAAACATCCGTGCTTTTGATGGGAAGTGGCGATATAAAGCGGCTTCCGATACACCAACTTCTTTGGCTAAACTAGCCGTGGTTATGCGTTTGCCTGGTGTTTCCAGCATATGTGCCAGCGACTGTAAAATTTGCTCGCGACGATTTGATTTTTTTGCTGCTGCCATGTACGAAAGTCCTGCTTACGATTTTTTATGAAAATGATTTAGTATTTCAAGCATCAATGTTGTTGCTAGTTGTTCTTTATCGGCTAACGGTAAGTCAAGCTGGCCATTTTCCCAGTAGAGCGTTAGCGCATTTTGGTCTGAGTTAAAGCCTTGACCTGCAATTGCGACATTGTTGGCAGCAATTAAGTCAAGTTTCTTGCGTTGTAACTTGCCGCGAGCATAAATCTCGACATCTTGTGTTTCTGCGGCAAAGCCGACACAAAAAGGTCGTCTTGCACTAGCACTGGTAGATATATCTGCGAGGATATCAGGATTTTTGATCATTGTAATGACCATATCGTCATCATTTTTCTTTATTTTTTGATCTGAAATAGTCGCAGGTCGATAATCGGCCACCGCAGCACAGCCAATAAAAATATCTACCTCAGGTGCTTTACTGAGCGCCGCTTGATGCATTTGCTGGGCACTAACGACATCAATTCGTTCAACATTATCTGGCGTTGCTAAAGAAACGGGACCACTAATTAGGGTCACTTGACCACCCAGTTTATGCGCTGCCTTCGCCAAAGCATAACCCATTTTTCCTGAGCTGTGGTTGCTAATATATCGAACAGGATCAATCGCTTCACGAGTTGGGCCCGCGGTAATCAAAATCTTGAATTTTGGCTGTGGCGGTACAAAGTGCTGCTCAACTAACTCAACAAGTTGCATTGGTTCTAGCATACGACCTAAGCCAACATCGCCACAAGCTTGTTCGCCAGATCCTGGTCCCCAAATTCTTATGTCGCGTAGTTCCAGACTGGCTAAATTTTGTTGAGTAACGCTAGCGCGATACATTTGCTGATTCATTGCCGGAGCTATCGCAATTGGCGCGCTGGTGGCCAAGCAAAGCGTGGTTAATAAGTCATTGGCTAGTCCAGCATTAATCGCAGCGATAACGTTAACGGTGGCTGGTGCGATCAATACCAAATCAGCCCATTTGGCTAATTCAATATGGCCCATGGCAGCTTCGGCACTAGGGTCGAGTAAGCTGTCGCCAATGGGGTTGCCACTGACTGCCTGCATGGTTAGCGGCGTAATAAACTGTTTGGCACCGTTGGTCATAACAACGCGCACGTCAGCGCCGCGTTCTTTTAGTCGCCGCACTAATTCTGCGCATTTATAGGCCGCAATACCACCCGTTATGCCAAGGATTATCTTTTTGTTTTTCAGAGTCATTAAGCTCAACACCGCTGTTAATTATGGGGCACAAGATATCATATTTTATGTTCGTTTGAGGGATATTGTCCATACTTAATAGCCTGTATGGATACTCAAGTTAAGGAAAACGAATGTCGATCAAGCAATGGCCAGCCCAAATGCGGCCAAGGGAAAAGCTGTTAGCGCAGGGTGCCGAGGCGCTATCTGATGCTGAATTGTTGGCTATATTTCTACGTACTGGGGTCAAGGGGACCTCAGCCGTTACCTTAGCCAACAATTTACTGGTTTCATTTGGGAGTTTATCAGCCTTACTCGAAGCTTCTCCAGAGGAGTTTTGTCAACATTTCGGCTTAGGGCTAGCAAAATATGCCCAATTGCAGGCAACGTCTGAGTTAACCAAGCGTTGTTCTAAAGATAAATTACACCAAAGTGGGCCATTAACCAGCTCGCAACAAACGGTCGATTACTTAACTCACCAAATTGGCAGTTTACCTTACGAAACGTTTGTGGTGATTTACCTCGATAATCAGCATCAAATTATTCATTGTGAAGAGTTATTTCGCGGCACAATTAATGCTGCAAATGTATACCCGCGAGAAATTGTTCGTCAAGTGATAAAATATAATGCCGCGGCGGTCATTTTAAGTCATAATCACCCCTCGGGAATTACTGAGCCAAGTCAGTCTGATATTCGTATCACAAAGCGAATTAAAGAGGCACTTAATTTGATTGATGTATCTGTTTTAGATCATGTCATTATTGGCTCGGAAACACCCTATTCTTTCGCTGAACATGGACTAATTTAACCAATAGGTTTTTTTACGCTGTTGGACTGTTTTTTGCGGACTAATTCTAGTTTTGAGTCGAAATTAATACAATTCTCGCCTCATTATTGAACATTGCTTGCTTTGGATTTTGATGTGCTGTAGGATACGCGCCCTCATTTGTGCCTCGGGCGACGGCCAAACGAGGCACATAAAAAGCTCGAGTTTAGAAAATTATTTTTGGAGGACTGACATGTCTAAAGTATGCCAAGTAACTGGTAAAAGACCAATTACAGGTAACAACGTATCGCACGCTAAGAACCACACGCGTCGTCGTTTTTTACCAAACCTACACACTCACCGTTTTTGGGTTGAGAGTGAAAACCGTTTCGTTAAATTACGCTTAACTGCTAAAGGTATGCGTATTATCGATAAGAAAGGTATTGACGTTGTATTAGCAGAAATGCGTGCACGTGGCGAAAAAGTTTAAGGAATTTAGAAAATGCGCGAAAAAATTAAATTAGTATCAAGTGAAAGCAGTCATTTTTACACGACTGACAAGAACAAACGTACTATGCCTGAAAAGCTAGAGCTTCGAAAGTTCGACCCTATTTTACGCAAGCACGTTATGTACAAAGAAGCTAAAATCAAGTAATTGATTGACCCTTCTAAAAAAGCTCGACAGCGATGTCGGGCTTTTTTTATGCCTATCATTTAGGTAAACTGATTTTTTTTCAGGGAATAAAACGGTGAGATTATCTAAGCGCGGTTGGAATAATGTAATGATTTTTGCCTGTTTGGGGATGATTATTATCTTTAATACGATGTCAAACAAGCTAGTTGATAACGCAGAGGGTGAATCTGGACTCATACTGCCGTCACAAAGCATGATCTTAACGTTAGAGTACCCTAGTGGCACTATTGAACGTTTAGGTCGAAATTGGCGTGTAACGCTCGATAACGACAGTTTAAAAAACGCTGATCAAAGCAATCAACAGTTTGCCCATTACTTAACTAATCAATGGTTAATGCTGCAAGGCGAAACTCAACTCACTCAGAGTGATGAAACCGGCTATCGCGTGGTGATTTGGTTAGCTGGCGAGCAAAACCCGATCCGTTTTTGGATCCAGCCCCAAGCTCAATTAATTACTAATATTCTCACCCAACAGACCTGGTACCTAACTGCACAACAAATTGCTCAGTTAAGTCTTAGCCCGGTCAATATTCAAGAGTAAGCGATATGCCAGAACTTCCAGAAGTTGAGGTTAGTAAGTTGGGCATTAGTCTGCACCTTACTAACAAAATTATTACCGATCTAATTGTGCGGACCCCTAAACTGCGTTGGGACATTCCTACTGGACAGCTAAAATTACTTATTGGTCAAAAGATTAACGCGATTAGTCGCCGGGCAAAATATCTAGTGATTGAAACCGACCGTGGCGATATTATTATTCATCTGGGGATGTCCGGTAGCCTGCGAGTGATAGATAGCGAAGTTGAGCTAAAAAAGCATGATCATTTTGATTTGGTCGTTGGTGATAAAGTGTTGCGTCTTAATGATCCTA
This sequence comes from Gammaproteobacteria bacterium, assembly GCA_013214885.1. GTDB lineage: Bacteria > Pseudomonadota > Gammaproteobacteria > Enterobacterales > Psychrobiaceae > Psychrobium. Next base: position 12,112 of record JABSRS010000019.1, on the reverse strand, counting down.
GACGTTTTGGCGCATTATTGTTTGCTGAGCCAGGCCAGCAGCATTCGGTGTTCGCTAAATTAGGTCCTGAACCATTAACTGATGATTTTACTGCTGAGCATTTGGTCGCGATGTGCCTTAAACGTAAGGCCGTGATAAAACAAGTGATAATGGATAACCCCGTGGTGGTTGGGGTCGGTAATATTTACGCCAATGAGGCCTTGTTTTTAGCCCAAATAGACCCTCGAACTCCTGCTAATCAAGTGTCGGTCGCTCAGTTAACTGAACTCGTGTCGGTGATTAAAATTGTATTAGAGGCGGCCATCAAGCAAGGCGGCACCACCTTAAAAGACTTTAGCCAAACCGATGGCAAGCCAGGCTACTTTGCCCAGTCATTGAATGTATATGGTCGTGGTGGTTTGGCCTGCTTGCATTGCCAAACCATTTTAGAGCAAGTAAAAATTGGCCAGCGGGCAACGGTGTATTGCCCGAAGTGCCAGAAATAACCAGCAGGTATAATAAAGGATGTTATTATAAATCTGTTGATTTTCAGGGTGCGAATAAGATTCAACTTGTTGGTAATCTTTAGTATTATCAGTATGATGTTCTATTTCAATATATAAATAAAAGAAACGGTTATGCTCATTTTGGTGCCAATGAAAAGTACAAAATGGTAAAAAACCAGCTTAATTAAGGCATCCACCGCGGCATTGTTCGCGTTTTTTCGTCCGCTGCAAGATGCCATCCGTTTGCGGGGCGATCAGGTTTGTTGGTTTTTAGAAGGTAGCAATGTCGATCCTAGCTATTTAAGTGATACTGAGAGCGAATTGGCTACGGTTGAAGATACCAACCAAATGTCGTAATATATACCGCCAATGCGGTGCCATCATTTTACCTAGGATTAATGTTGCTGTTTTTTCATGGTTTTGATGCTGGCAAGGTCGACAATAGAGGACATAACGATCTAAGATTAGAAACAGGGTAGTGTGCTCTAGACCCGCTATTTGGTCAGCAAAATCAACACAATGCCACGAATAAGCCGACAATTCTATTGTATTCAACATTTTAAAAACTGCTTACCTGTGCTCCTCATTTGTTTGAGACTGTAAAGCGTTTAAGCGAAAATGGCTGGTTCAGTTTCACCCAAAGGTGGCTGATGATGTTGTGGCTAAATACAAGTCGATTGAAAGTGAACACCTTCAATTTATCGATACTGATGACGTGATGCCATTGTTAAAGCAAGCTGATGTTATGGTGTGTGATGCCTCCTCGGTGTTAATGATGTTTTTTTTGTAGAACAAGCCAGTGGTCACTTATAAAAATATTTCACCACAAGATTATTTAATAGATATTAGCGATGTGGATTGACTCGATCAGTCGATTGAGCGAGTCTTGTCGCAGCCTGATGACTTAATGGCAAAAATAGAGTTGTTTATTAAAAACACTCACCCATATCTTGATGGACAATCTTCCGAGCGAGTACTCAATGCTATTGATGGATTTCTGTCGGGGGAAGTACCTATAAAGCGTAGGCCGTTTGATTTTTTTCGTCAGTTTAAGATGAGAAAAAAACTTAACTATTGGAAAATTTGGTAATTGAAACATACTAATCATAATGCGACAGCCGTATCACAACGGATCTGCATGGTTATCGATTCGCTAAACGGTGGCGGTGCCGAAGCCGTTGTCCTGAGGCTGTTAGACACAATCAATCATAAAGTTGACGATGCCGAAGCGCATCTTATTGTGTTGTCACAGCGTGGGGACTATCACGTCGGTAACAATAAATTTATTCATATTCTTAATTTCAAGACCAATAAGAATATGGAGCTATTTTGGCGAAAATCTAAAGTTATTGATGCGCTGGGCTGTGAGTTACGCAATATCGAATTAAACTTTGGCAAAGTTGATGCGATATTTTCACATTTAGATCTGACCAATGTGATGGTTAAACAGCTATCGACCCCCATTGAAAAATACTATGTTGTTCACAACTCGATCAAGCTTGAACTAGCGGCCGATCGTCAACGGGGATTATTTAAATACCTCAAACAAAAGCGTCGTAAACAAATATTGGATGGCGAAAAACTTATTTGCGTTTCTAATGGTGTGAGTGGAGAATTGCCCTTACCTTGGTTAAGCGGGAGCGAGACCCATACCATTTATAACCCGTTTGATGTTGAATTAATAAAACGAATGGCTCATAAGCCAAGACCAGAGCTTTCTGAGCAACCGTATATTTTACATATTGGACGTCTGTCAGTTCAGAAACGCCATGATCGATTATTTGAGGCATTCAAAGAGCTAACATCCAATCACAAACTGGTATTGCTCACCCCTGAGACTAAAAAGCTAAAGGCGTTGATTAAAAAGTATGATTTAACGGGGCGGGTGGTGATAGCTGGATTTCAAGATAACCCTTTTGTGTGGATGTCTCATGCTGATTTGTTGGTGTTATCCTCAGATTATGAAGGGTTTGGCAATGTATTGGTTGAATCGCTACTGTGTGGTACACCAGTCGCTACGACCAATTGTGATCATGGTCCGAGTGAAATTTTGGCTGGATTTCACCCAGAGTGGATTGCCAACGACTTCAGTGCCAAAGCACTATCGGTCGTCATGGCCAAGATACTTAATGAGCGACCAGCCGTGATACTGGATCAGTGGCCGCTCTTTGATAAGATTAAAGCAGAATATGCCGCTAAACAGTATTTAGACTTAATAAATTAATACCGATATTCCCAGGCGACATTAGCATTTCCCTCGTTCTTGCTCTTTTTGTCAATATAGCTTGAATGGCTAATATCACCACCAATTGTTAGTAAACCACTAAACATCGGCCACTGATATTGCAGCTCTAGCTGCACCAAGTCTTCAGCGATTTTACTCACTTGATTGCCAACCATCGAGGAGGTAGGTGCGCGGTCAATATTGTCAGTGTTTAATTGTGCAATACGTAAGATACTTCGCCATTGTTGGCCATTTTCGAATTGCCCCAAAAATCCAAGACTCCATGCTATGGTATCGTTATCGTAAGTGGTGCCAATGGCACGTTGGTGATAGCGATAGCCTGTATAATAGGTAGTGTGCTCATAGTAACAATTCAACGAATTAGGATTTTTACCACAAGCTACTTCTGTTTCTGTGTACTCTAAAAAAACTCTTATTGGTTGTTCCATAATAGAAAAAATAGAATCAATACCGAATACGTAAGCTTTGTCAGCTGGCTTTATGTTGTTTACAGCGTCTTCACCAATAGTTTGTGCGTATACTGAAAATGGAACGCCAGCAATCGAGTCGGACCATCTAATATCAAAACCAGCCAACTGATTACCGAGCTTGGTGTTAAGAGATGGATCGCAAACGTCTGCGCCATTTGCGCATTCCTGTTTTGAGGTTACGGCATCTAAGAAATCTTTGAGAGAGTTCGGTTGACCGTCGCCGCCCCATTGAATTGACCAGCTTAAGCCAAGTTCTAGTTTTGATATTGGGCGAATGGTTGCTCTGGTGCTCCACAGCATGGCATTAGGGATGTGACGTTCACTTTCCAGTTTTGCCATTTGGGCGGTAAACGTCCAAGGACCAATCCAGTTAAGCCACGGTGTTTCAAAGGCGTTACTGTTGTTACGAGTTAAACTAAGAGCTGGTAATGGTCTGGCATTGTTAGACATGATCAGACTTGAATCCCAACCAGGTCCCCACCATTGTGATACGGCACCAAAGCGAACTACCCAGTTACCATATGTTGCAGCGAGGTAGCTATTATCAAAGGTTAAACTATTATCGTCTTCGGCATCGACTCTTAATTGAGTGCTTAATTTACCCGCCCAAAAACTGCCGATATATTCGGTGCTAAGTTGCAATTGGGCTTGTTGACGCTGCGAGTCACCGAAACTGTTAAAGCGTTTTGCTTCGTTGGCGGCTGAAATCTTTAATTGGTGGTTATATTGATTACGCTGGGCACGATTAAAATAATGTAACACTTGAGCGTAACTTTGTTGTAATCGTGGCGATAATTTATCAGGTGACGCATTTAATAAATCAGCACTAATGGCATTCCACATTAAAGGATAAGTTGTCACTGGCGCACTAAGGACTCCAGCATCTGCTAGTTGTTGAATGTGATTGCGTAAAAACAACTCATTGGCATCAATCCATGGTGATGCAAATAGCTGTGATGAAAATAGCGCTGTAGCAGCCAATACCGTTTGGCGAAAAGAAATCATTAAAATACTACCTTATTTGGTGAGTGCATCTGACACAAGTTGGGGTACAAACTGACTAACATCGCCACCGTGAAGTGCCACTTCCTTGACCAGGGTGGATGAAATAAACGAGTTCTGCTCGGCAGGAGTCAGGAAAACGCTTTCCAGATCAGGGTGAAGCCGGCGATTCATATTGGCTAATTGAAACTCATATTCAAAATCAGACACGGCTCGCAGTCCACGAATTAACACGGTCGCCTGATATTCTCTGGCGAAATCGACTAATAAACCACTAAAGCCGACGACTGTAACATTATCAAGATGCTTGGTTACCGCGACAGCTAAATCGACTCGCTCTTGCAAGGTAAAGCGTGGTTTCTTGCTCGGGCTATTAGCAACCCCAACAATAACTTGGCCAAACAACTTGGCAGCACGCTCGACCAGATCGATATGACCATTAGTAACTGGATCAAATGTTCCTGGATATATTGCCTTTGTGTGCATCTTATTACCTGATTATTAGTAGTTATTGAGGCTATTGTCATTAAAATATCGCGTTAGGTCAACTAACTAGTTAGACATCAATAAACGTTTTATTTCCGCAATCGCGAGATCTAAGCCATTTTTCTGGTTAGATTCCGCCATGGCGTTGGTTAGTTGAGACAGCGTGGCTGTTTGTAGTAGTGTCGTTGCCATCGCTGCCATTGCTTGACTCTCACTTGGACAATCAAGGACTAACTGTTGTTTACTACAAGCACTTATTCGTGGTGGTTGATCTTTTGATACTGGCGTCGTTAGGCAAGCTTTTCGCATCGCAATGGTTTGCAATAAGGTATCGCCACCACTAATGACAACGGCTTTAGCTGCCGATATTAGGTTAACAAACTCACTGTTGTCGAGAGAGCTAATAGCGATAACCTTATCATGCGACTCGATTTTATTCGGGTAATTAGCGCCATAAACCATTAAGCACTTAATATTTTGCTGCTCGCTGATTAATTTTGCGGCATCGGCATAAATATCGGCGGCTAACTTATCACCCACTAAATGACCACCAGATCCAGCATTAAAAATAATGTATTGCTCTGGTTCGACACCATATTTGGCTAACAGTTGCGCTTGCTGGCTGAGCTGTAGTGGCGTGAAAATGACGCCAGTATGAATTGGTGGTGCTTTTTTACAAAGGGCTAGTTTAAACTTCTCAAAGCCACTTAAGCCTGCAATAACAAATTCTGGCTGTACCACCCAGTGACTGTCAGTCGCCATTAAACGACCGAGCTTTAAGCCTCGGCTACGTTTCTTTTTATGCTGACTAATAAACACAACTTTTGCACCGACTGCTTTGGCATGTTTAAGCTGCGATTTTCGCCCTGAGGCATCAAAAATCACCATGTCAGGCTTAAGTTGGCTAATAAACTGATTAACCTCTTTGACGTGTTTGGTTGGTGATTTTTCAGTTAACAAGGCATCAAAAGGACAACTTGTCGCATAAGGAGCTTGCTTGCTTAGAATAAAATGGATTTTGGCATCGGGCCAAATTTTAACAATCTGCTTAGCAATAATCAGCGATCGCATATATTCGCCAATGCCTTGCGCGGAAGACACTGGAACAAAAAGAAAGATTGGGGCATTGGTCATTGTTATTACTACATTAGCTCAAAGATGCTAAGTATTATAATACTCTCTGTACCAACTGATAAAGTTATTAATGCCAGTGGTTAAATCTGTTGCTGGCGTAAAACCAGTTAGTTGATGTAAGTCATCGATATTGGCATAGGTCGCCGCAACATCGCCAGCTTGCATTGGCATCATGTTTAGGGTCGCTTTTTTGTCGAGGGCTTGTTCTATGGTTTCGATAAAGGTCATTAATTTTACGGGCTGATTGTTGCCAATATTAAATACTCGATAAGGCGCGCTACTTTCATTGGGCGTACCAAACTCTTGCTGCCAGCTTGGATTAGCACTAGGAATTTGGTCTTGCACTCGAATGATCCCTTCGACAATATCGTCAATATAGGTAAAGTCACGACTCATTTCACCTTGATTGAATACATTAATCGGCTTTCCTTCGACAATTGCCTTGGTAAACAAAAACAACGCCATGTCAGGGCGACCCCACGGGCCATAAACGGTGAAAAAACGGAGGCCAGTGGTTGGAATATTGTAAAGGTGTGAGTAGGTATGCGCCATGAGCTCATTTGATTTCTTGGTCGCAGCGTACAGGGATACGGGGTGATCAACGCTGTCGCTAGTGGCGAAAGGTAATTTCGAGTTCATGCCATAAACGGAGCTAGAAGACGCATAAACTAAATGTTCAACCTTATGATGGCGACAGCCCTCTAAGATGGTCATGGTGCCAGTGATATTACTATCAATGTAGGCATGGGGATTTTCAATTGAATAACGGACCCCAGCTTGAGCGGCGAGATGAATAACCCGGTTAAATTGCTCTTTAGCAAATAATGCGGCAACGCTTACGCGATCTTCAAGGGCGATGGTGACGAGCGAAAAATTATCAAGAGTAGCTAAGCGTTCGAGGCGGGCGTATTTTAGGTTTACATCGTAGTAGTCATTGATAATGTCGAGGCCGATGACTTGGTGACCGAGGGCGAGTAAGCGATGACATACGTGAGATCCAATAAAACCTGCCGCGCCAGTAACGAGGTATTTCATCATGATATCCTTTTCATTAGTTTTTGATGGTCGAATCCCTATTCGACCATTTAATAACCTATGATTACTCTTTTCTGTTTAGATCGCCATAACGCTTTGGTGCTAAATTTAGTTCTAAAATCATTGTTTCTAATTTGTTTTTAACATCTTGCACCTTAATGGTGTCCATTAAGTCTTCGCCTTTGGCGCGAGCGCCCCATTTGATCATTGAAATGGGCTTTTTCTTTTGCGCCACAATCGTCTCAAGATAAGTACTTACTACATACTCTTGATAAATAAATGGTCCAGTTCGCAGCGGGTTGCTATGGGCGTATAAACCAATCACTGGGGTGGCAACGGTTACTGCCATATGGGCTGGCCCAGTGTCGGGAGCCAATACCACATCGGCTTGTTTTAATACCGCCAGTAACTGCTTTAACGTGGTTTTGCCAATTAAGTTCAGAGGTTTAGTCTGGCAGTGCTTAAGAATGTCTTGACCAAGCGACTGTTCTAGCTCGGTTGGGCCGCCACATAAAATAACATTCCAATGTTTGTGATACATATAATCAGCAATGGCCGCATAATATTGTGCTTGCCAGTTACGTTCGGCTTTACTCGCAGCGGGTGCGATGACTAGGGTACGACGGTCATTATCGAAATGTTGGTTGGCCCAGTTTTGGTCTTGTTCACTAATGGGCATTTGCCACTGTGGCGTCAGATCGGTGACGCCAGCTATTTCAGCAAAGGCCATGAAACCATCTAAGACATGAGGTTGAGTTTGCGGCTGAATGCGCCGATTGCCAAATAACCATTGGCCTTCTTTGGCACGTTTATTGTCAAAAACCACTTTGAACTTTGCTTTGATGCACAATGTGGCCAAGCTGGCGCGTAGCGCAACTTGCATTTGCAGTAATACATCAAACTTACGCCCCTTAAGTGCGGCCCTGAGATCTTTATAACCTTGCATCCCAGCTTTTTTGTCGAAAATAACAAATTCAATCCCTGGCAATCCTTCGAGTAGCATCGCTTCAACTTTACCAATAACCCAGGTTATTTTAGTTTCAGGCCAGCGTCGTTGAATTGCTTGAACGGCAGCGACGGCATTGCAAACGTCACCAATGGCACTAAGGCGTAACACACAAATGGTTTGCGGCTGATGTCCAGGATAAATCATTGTTATAAACTTCTAGGTTGGAGGTTAAAAGTTGAGTTTAACATAGTAAATAGCCTGTTGATTACGATAAACTAATGAAAACTACACTACTGAGATCAATAAGTGGCCTTACATCTTCAACAATCTGGCAATCAATGGCTGCTAAGCCATCAAGGTGAATCGGTTGAGCGGTCATGGTTCTTGCCTGAGTATTGGCAGCAACAACAGCAAATATTAGGCCAGTCGCATGGCCGCAATGTTACGTGGTTTGTTGGTCTTGCCGAGCAACCAATGGTATTGCGTCATTATTATCGCGGCGGTCTCATTGCTAAATTGATTAATGATTGCTATTGGTTTAGCGGGATTAAAAACACCCGTGCTTACCGCGAATTTGAGCTATTGATTGCGTTAGAACAGCTTGGTTTACCAGCTTGTCGCGCGGTGGCGGCGCAGGTCACTAAGGCGGGTTTGGTTTATCGTGCTGACTTACTGATGAAAATGGTCGAAGGCGGCCAAGATTTAGTCGCACTGCTGACCAAAGCGCCGCTTTCTGAGCAACAATGGTCAGGCATTGGCGCAACGATTGCTGATTTTCATCGCGCTCGGGTTTATCATGCTGATTTGAATGCTCACAACATTTTAATTGATCAGGGGAGTCAAACTTGGTTGATTGATTTTGATCGCGGTGAAATCAAACCCCAGCAAGGGCCATGGTGTCAGCAAAATCTTGATCGGTTATTGCGCTCGTTTGAAAAAGAGCGCAATAAGCTTGAAACCTTTTATTTTGACTCGAGAAATTGGCAGAGTTTGGTCAGTGGTTATCAAGCACAGCTTAAATGATTTTCGACCCAATCGAGTAACCGATTAATGGTTCCCTGATTGCTTTTAACAAATTGCTGACCGTTGTGACCCATGGTCAGCATGGTGGTCCGGTCATCAAATAAACCCAATACATGTTGAGTTAATTGCGCTTGATCATTGACTAAAGTTAGACCGTTTGCGGCAATGAGCTTGTCGCAAATGTCACTAAAATTAAATACATGTTGTCCCATTACCACTGGTTTACCCAATGCCGCTGGCTCTAATGGGTTATGACCGCCACGCTCAATTAAACTGCCGCCAATAAACGCGACATCGGCAATGCCACACATTAATAACAATTCACCCATAGTATCGCCCACTACAACTTGGGTGGTTGACTCGGGCGCTTGGCCACTGCTACGTTTAATAAACTCAAAAGCCATGCTATGGCACAATTGCGCCACGCCTTCGAACCGTTCTGGATGCCTTGGTACAATAATTAGCAACAAATCAGGGTGCTGCTGTAAGAGCTGTTGATGCGTTTGCAATACTTGCTGATCTTCGTCTGGGTGGGTGCTGCCAGCAACCCACACTGGGCGATGCGGGGCCCATTGGTGTTTTAATTCGGTCTGTTGTGCAATAAGCTGCGGCGAAATCAGCAGGTCAAACTTGATGCTGCCGCTGATGGTGAGCTTTTCTGAGGCTAACCCTAACTCAACAAAACGTTGACCGTCACTTTCAAACTGGGCCGAAACTTGGGTTAAATTGGATAGCATTTCTTGCATTAAAGGTGCTGCTTTCGACTGGTAGCCGGTGGCTGACTTAGCCGACATTCGAGCATTGGCCAATAGCGTAGGTACTTCGGCTTGGCGCAATTGATGGAGCATATTGGGCCACAGTTCGGTTTCCATAATGATGCAGAGCTGTGGTTTTAACTTGGTCAAGAATCGCTGCATTGAGTCTGGTAAATCGAGTGGCAGATAGCAATGTGAAACAGCATCACCAAAGGCTTTTTTTACCGTGACACTACCCGTTGGGGTGCTGGTGGTTACAACCAGTTGATGATCCGGATATTTGCTGAGTAATTTTTTAATTAATGGCGTCGCGGCAATCGTCTCGCCAACCGAGACCGAATGAATCAAAATAACCGGCTTAGTGATATCGAAATTGATCAAGCCAAAACGTTCACCAATCCGCCCACGATAATCACTACTGCGAAAGGCGCGATAGCCTAAATAAACCAAGATAAGTGGCGTAACTAGATAGAAAAAAAGGGTATATAAAATTCTATTCATTTTTTGCTTGTTGCCTGTGAACAGGTTACATTGAAATAACAGTGCTAATTATACGTTGTTTTACTTAAAATAAAACAATTGTTAATTGCAATAATAAGATAGTGATCAACTACTGATGAAAACCAAAGATAAAATTATTCAAGCGAGTATCGAGCTGTTTAATCTTCAGGGTGAGCGTAATGTTTCAACCAATCATATCGCGGCGCATTTGGGCATAAGTCCAGGTAATCTCTATTATCACTACCGCAATAAAGACGACATTATTCGCTCAATTTATAAGTTGTACGAAAAAAACCTCGATCAAATGTTTACGCCTCAGCATGACGACAGTGTGGGCATGGACGAGATGATGTATTACGTCGATCGGGTATTTTATTCGATGTGGCGTTTTCGGTTTCTTTATGCCAATTTACCCGACATTTTAGCCCGCGACAGTGAGCTGCATCAGCGCTATTTAGTGGCGCAAAAGCGGTTGTATCAACGGATGATTAAAAGCCTTAAGGAAATGCGAGCACAAGAGTATATATCACTCGATGATGAGATGATTGATGACCTGGCCCATACCCTAAAATTAGTGGTAACATTTTGGATTAGCTATCAACATACCCAAGCCGAACAAGAAATTACCCAAGCGACTATCTCAAAGGGGGTACTTAAGGTTATTTGCATTTTTAAGGGCTACCTTAGTGAGAAAGGACGTGCGCATATTAATGTTATCGAGCAGAATTATCGTGAGTTAATGAAGTCGGATCAAATTTCCCCAGTAATGGATTAGTTATACTTATCTATACTAATCCGATGTTGTCGTAGTTTACTGTTTTTAAACTAAAAAATATTGTATTGATTTCTTTACCACGAAAAAAACTAATAATAGCCCTGTTCTGGGGCTATAAAGCTGATTTGCACTGCAAATCATATTAAACTACCCCTATAGCTAGCCAATCATGGTTCAAATATAACCAATCGATTGCAGTAAGCATGTTGCCAACGTTGAATATATCTTGTTATTTATCCGTTTTGGCGCGACCCATTATTTTTTAGGAGACATCATGTCTGGATCATTTTCTGATTTTATTAATCAACAAATAGAGCAAGTTAAAGCTGAAGGTTTATACAAAGAAGAGCGTCAGCTCCTTTCTGCACAGCAAACAGGCATTGAAGTTTCAGAAGGTAAGGTAGTTAACTTTTGCGCTAACAATTACTTAGGACTTGCTAACCACCCTGATTTAATCGAAGCCGCTAAACAAGGTTTAGATAATAATGGCTTTGGTATGGCATCGGTACGCTTTATTTGTGGTACCCAAGATATCCATAAGCAATTAGAAAACAAGCTAAGCACATTCCTAGGCATGGAAGATACCATCCTATATTCTTCATGTTTTGATGCTAATGCTGGGTTGTTTGAAACCTTATTAGGCCCTGAAGATGCGATTATTTCTGATGCCCTAAACCATGCCTCAATTATCGATGGTATTCGTTTGTGTAAAGCCAAGCGCTTTCGTTATGCCAACAATGATATGGCTGCCTTAGAAGCGCAGTTAATTGCAGCCACTGAAGCGGGTGCCCGATTCAAGCTAATCGCCACTGACGGTGTTTTCTCAATGGATGGTGTGATTGCCAACCTTGAAGGTGTTTGTGATCTGGCTGATAAGTATGATGCGATGGTGATGGTTGATGATTCGCACGCCGTTGGTTTTGTCGGTGATAAAGGCCGCGGTAGTCATGAGCATTGTAACGTGATGGGCCGAGTTGATATTATTACTGGCACCTTGGGTAAGGCTCTTGGCGGCGCATCTGGCGGCTTTACTGCAGCAAGCAAAGAAGTTGTTGAGTGGTTGCGTCAACGTTCACGTCCTTACTTGTTCTCTAACTCACTTGCTCCAGCAATTGTTACTGCCTCAATTAAAGTGTTAGATATGCTAGAAGACGGTCAGGAACTACGTGACCGAGTTAAAGCTAATGCTGAATATTTCCGTAGCGAAATGGCGGCGGCTGGTTTCACAATGTCTGGCGCGGGTCATGCGATC
>JABSRS010000188.1:4815-6781 GCA_013214885.1 Gammaproteobacteria bacterium | reverse complement strand
TTGTAGGAACGTCAAACAGTAAATTGATCCGTCCTGCAACGGGTAACCATTGCAACTCTAAACCAAAGTACATGATGGCGATAACACCAATACAAAAGATTGGCATCGAATAGCCTATCAGGGTCAACGATATAATAATGTTGTCTGATATTTTCCGATAACGAAATGCCGCCATTACCCCTAACGGGATCCCGAAAAATAACGCAATAACCATCGCATAGAAACAGAGCTCGATATATTGCATTAACGAGGAACTTTCAAGTTGATATGTTTGATTTAGTTGCTCAAGTTGACTAAAAGAAGGGTTCTCAATGCCACTTAAGTTAGCTAATTGGTCGCCAGGCAATGCTTTATTCATCAGAAAAACTAACAGCATTAGAATCGCCAAAGTTAAGATAAATAAATTAATTCGTCGTGCGATATACAACCACATATATTATTTAGCCTCCGTTTTTTTGCGATAGCTTTTGGAGAAGGAAATACCACCGTATGGATTCAGTGCCATGCCACCAATATTACGGTGACGTACCTGAAATCTTAATGCGTGAGCAATGGGGATTAATGGTACTTCCTGAAATATATATTGTTGAGCCTGATGATAAAACTTACTGCGTTGCGCTGGTTTATTATGAAAAATTGCTGAATTTAATAATTGATCAAATTGATGTTGGCACCAGTTTGCCCGATTATTGCCCGACTCTAATGCTGAACAACTGAGCATGGGTCTAAAAAAGTTGTCGGGATCTGCATTATCTGCGGTCCAACCAAGTAAGACCGAGTCGTAATCATATTCGTTAAGTTTATTAATAAAGACCCCCCAGCCATAACTAATAATTTTTACTGTTATGCCCACTTCTGCCAGTTGTCCTTGAATTAATTCAGCCATTTTTAGGGCATTAGGATTATAAATTCGCTGCACTGGTGCTGCCCACAATGTCATGGTGAAACCGTTGGGATATCCAGCTTCTACTAACATCTGTTTGGCTTTTACGGGGTCAAAATCATAGCTTGGTAAATCGTTATGATAGGCCCACGATAATGGAGGAAGCATTGATTTTGCAATGGTTGCGCTGCCAAAGTAAACCGCGTCGACAATCGCTTTTTTATTAATTGCGTGGGCCAAAGCCTGTCTTACTAACAGTTGATTAAAAGGTTTTATCTGGTTGTTAAGTGCCCAGTAAGAGACGTTAAGGCCCGTTTGAACTTGCAGCTCAAGCGCAACATTTTGGCGTATAACATCGAGCTCACTCGATTGTGGTAACGCTGAAATGTCGCAATCACCCGTCATCAATTTCGCGATTCTGTTGGTACTCTTCGGGGTGATATCAAATACCAGCTGTTTGATTTTTGGTGCGCCAGCCCAGTAATTTTTATTGTGGCGGTAGCGGATATGGCTATCTTTAAAATAGGACGCCAATATAAATGGGCCGGTGCCAACGGGTTTGGTGTCGATCAGTTGTTGGTTATTGGTCAGAGCAAGCATGTCAGCATATTCTTTGGATAAAATAATCGCGAAATCCGTGGCGATATTGGCTAAAAAAGAACTGTCGTGATCTACCAAATGAAAAGCAATAGTAAGCGGATCGATAATCTCGATCGACTCAATTAATCCAGCCAAGTTTATGCTGCTAAAAAATGGGTAATTGCCTCCTGAAACCTGATGGTAAGGATGGCTTTGCTTAATTATTCTTTCGAAACTGAATTTTACATCTTCGGCATTAAAGTGGCGGGTTGGCGAAAACATCGATGTTTGGTGAAATGGAACATTTTCGCGTAAAGAAAATGTGTATGTTTTACCGTCATTAGTAATGTCCCAGCCCGTGGCCAAAGCAGGCTCTAGCTGTCCAACACTCGGATTATACTCTACCAATCGATTATATAGTTGGTACGAAGTCGCATCGATAGTGGTGCCAACGGTCGTTAACTGCGGATTGAAGGTGGTTGGGGAGCCCTCAGAGCAATAAAC
>JABSRS010000188.1:2671-4805 GCA_013214885.1 Gammaproteobacteria bacterium | reverse complement strand
GCCCATAGTGTAATAACTGCACTAATTAGAATGATTTTTTGTAATAAATTGCGTAAATATTTCATGGTGTTGAGTCGCTACCCGGATACATAGATAATGTAACGCTCAATGCCAATAACATCAACAGTTTTAGCCTTGATTATTTCTCATTTGGATCAAGTAATTGGTATTTTTTCAATAAACCGCGCAATTGATGGTAGGTGACTCCCATTAAGTCAGCTGCTTTCTTCTGACTATATTGCCCTTCTATCAACGATTGCTTGATTAATTTTATTTCATACTCGGTGATGACATCTTTGAAATCGAGCGGGAAATCAAACTTTATCGCGGTTGAAATACTACTTTCATGTTGTACTGCCATCGGCTGAGATACCGCTTTTAGCCCTTGACCAGCAACACGTCTAAAGGGGGAAGAAAAAGGGTCTAAAATAATCTTCTGCAACGGTAAACTCGCATTGTTATGACGGTATAATGAACGCTCAATCACATTTTTTAATTCACGAACGTTACCTGGCCAATCATAATCGAGTAATATCTGTTTAGCCTTGGCACCAAAGCCGCCAAAATATTCTAATTCAAGCTGCCTTGCCATGTTTATGGCAAAAGTCTCTGCTAATAACAAAATATCGTCACGGCGCTCTCTTAGCGGTGGCAACGTAATAACATCAAATGCTAAGCGGTCTAACAGATCGGCTCTAAATTTACCTTGCTCAACCAAGGTTGGTAGATCTTCATTGGTCGCGCAGATCAAGCGAACATCTGTTTTAACGGTGCGATTACCACCAACTCGTTCAAATTCGCCGTATTCAATGACGTTGAGTAATTTTTCCTGAACTAACGACGTCGTATTGGCCAACTCATCGAGAAACAAAGTGCCTTTGTCTGCACGTTCAAAACGACCTTCGTGGCGTTTTCCTGCCCCCGTAAACGAGCCTGACTCATGACCAAACAGTTCACTTTCCAACACATTTTCATTTAAGGTGGCACAATTTAGTTTAATGTAAGACTGTTCCCACCGTTTCGAGAGAAAATGAATACGCTCTGCTATTAGCTCTTTACCCGTGCCGCGCTCACCGATAATTAATACCGGTTTACTGATTGGTGCGATCAGAGAAACATGGTCTAACACTTCAAGGAAACTTGATGCTTGTCCAATTAAGTTATCTTTTTTATTATATCGGCTCATAAGTTTTCATTTGTTGGTTTATTTCACTAAAAGTTAGTCTAACAAATTAACATATCTTTGTGTGAAAATTATGTTAAATTATTATCTGCTTTAATATTAGGTATTTACGATGTTTTGGTCGACTTGGCATCATTTGTGAATGTAATTAATTATTACATTAGTTTTTAACCATTATGAGGGCGTTAATATGGGAATTTTTAGTCGATTTGCAGATATTGTTAATTCAAATATCACATCGTTGTTAGATAAAGCAGAAGATCCAAGCAAAATGGTTCGCTTAATTATCCAAGAGATGGAAGATACCTTAGTTGAGGTTCGCTCAAATTCAGCCCGATTATTGGCTGATAAAAAAGAATTACAGCGCCGGATTACTCGGGTATCGAATCAAGTAAGTGATTGGCAATCAAAAGCTGAACTTGCTTTAAGTAAAGACCGTGAAGACTTAGCGCGAGGCGCGTTAATTGAAAAGCAGAAAGCTGGCGAACAAACTGCGACACTTGCTCATGATATGATTCAAATTGAAGAACAACTTGAGTTATTAAAAAGTGAAATATCGCAGTTACAACTCAAACTTGACGAAGCTCGCGCTCGTAAAAAGTCGATGGTGATGCGTAAAGACACCGCGACGACACGCCTGCAAGTTAAAAAGCAGTTAGATAGCAACAGTATTCAAAACAGCTTGGATAAGTTCGATCAATACGAACGCCGGATTGAAGATATTGAAGCTCAGGTGGAAGCTCAGGATATTGGTAATCGTTCATTGCATGATGAGTTTGCTGAACTAGAAGCGCAAGACGCAATATCGGACGAACTTGAAGCACTAAAAAAACAAATACAAGCCAATAAAAAGTAGATTGTTTTAAGGGGAAATGTGATGGACTCAACAATTGTTGATTTATTAGAGGGACTCACTGTCCTGCCGAGGCTTTTTTTAATTTTTGTGGCACC
>JABSRS010000188.1:0-2661 GCA_013214885.1 Gammaproteobacteria bacterium | reverse complement strand
CATTATCGTAGCAAGCGCCAAGTTAGCCAAGGATTAACGGATGAGGAATATAAAGAACTCACCGCGATGGGACAGCAAGCAGAATCAATGGGGCAACGCATAGCCACGCTTGAGTCTATTTTAGATCACGAGGCTCCTCATTGGAGGAACAAATAATGAACAACTCAACTAAAACCAATGAACTATATCGTATTCCTGAACGAGGCAAGATAGCGGGTGTTTGTGCTGGCCTTGGCGAGCGATTTGGGATTGAAATTTGGTTGATCAGAATTGGTGCGGTGTCTGCGACGTTTCTTGGGGTGTCATTTGTGCCAGTAATGTATATTGCTGCGTGGTTGTTATTGGATAAAAAACCGATTGAAAAGAACACTATTAATAGTGGTTTGGATCATACCGTGTCAGTCAAATCAAAAATTTGGCAACCAGGGCAACCACCAAAGATAGCTTTTAGGGAATTGAAAACTCAATTTCGCCAACTCGAACTTAGGCTGAGACATGTTGAAAGTTATGTCACGTCTTCCGAGTTTAATTTGTCACGAGAAATTGATAAATTATAAAGCGACTGATTAAACACCGTTCAAACTCCAGATTTACGCTGGAGTTTTTATTGGTAGCTAATTAATCCATTGAGTTTAAATAATCTAGTACCACCTGATGATGCTCTTTAGTTTTAAACTTATTAAACACATGTTCAATGACGCCATGCTCATTGATTAAAAAACTCAAACGATGAATTCCATCGTATTCTTTACCCATGAATTTCTTCAGTCCCCACACCCCAAAGGCATCAGCGACGCTGTGGTCTTCATCTGATAATAAGCTAAAGTTTAATTGATACTTATCTGTGAACTTAACTAATCGTTTAGTGGCATCGGGACTAATGCCTAATACCACGACATTTAAACTGGTTAATTGCTCAATGCTGTCGCGTAGTCCTTGCGCTTGAATATTACAGCCAGGAGTCATCGCTTTAGGGTAAAAATAAACTAATACCCGTTTACCATTAAACTGGCTTAATGACACACTGTTGTCGTCTTTATCGAATAAGGAAAATTGTGGTGCTGGATCACCAGCTTGCAATGTATTCATCGTGATACCTAGAGGTTAAAGTTAATAGTTAGGTTTAAATCATGTGCTAATTGGTTAAAGTCATTTTTAAAGTTAGTGACATCGACATGTTGTGGAATGTTGACAATCATCTCAATGTGCTGATAGCCATCTTTGGCTTCGGTTCTAAGTCCCGCTAAATCAATCGTATGCTTGGTTAAATATTCAGTGAATTTAACGGCACAGTCAGGGGCGTCATTGCCTTGCAAATTAATCGATAGGCTATGAGAGTATTTAACGAGTTGGTGTTCGCTAGTGCGTTTCATTAATGTAATGAGCTCAAGTTGAGCACTTTTTGCTGATAAAGTGGTTTCAAAATGAGTGATTGCATTCCATTGGCCGCTTAATAATAAAATAAGCGTACATTCATTGCCAAATACCGCCATGCGGCTATCAACAATATTACAATCGGCGTTAGTGACTAACTTCGTTAACTCGTTAACAATCCCTGGTCGGTCGGTCCCGATTGCGGTTACTACCAAATAATTGGTCATGCGATCTTTTACCCCAGTTCTATCTAATGGTTAACTGACCCTGTACTTAATGAGTCTCTAATTTTTCAAATGATTTAGTTATCATTTGAATCCGCTTAATATTTTATCATAGTTACTCGATAACATGATTATTTCCTTGAGTTTATTGGCCTTGAACCGTACCATAGCCCTCCTAAATCCTAATGTAGTACCAAGCCCAACGTGGTGTTTGAGTGTCGCTTTAGGTTGTTTATTAGAGGATTTTTAAATGTTATCTGGCAGTATTGTAGCGCTTGTTACGCCATTGTTTTCAAATGGTGATGTCGATTACAAAAGTTTAGAGCGCTTGGTTGAAATGCATATTGATCAAGGCACTGATGCGATAGTCGCAGTTGGTACCACTGGCGAATCAACGACCTTAACAATGCAGGAACACATTGACGTTGTAACGAAAATAGTTGAGTTTGCTGCTGGGCGACTACCGGTCATTGGCGGGAACGGCTCAAATTCGACTCGAGAAGCGATCGAATTGACGCAGTCACTACAAGATACCGGTATTGTAGCGATGTTAGGGGTAACGCCTTATTACAATAAACCAACGCAACATGGGCTTATTGCACACTATAGTGCGATTGCTCAGTCAACAAAAATACCTCAAATTTTATATAATGTACCAGGTCGTACTTGTTGTGATTTGCTACCTGAAACGGTCGCTGTTTTAGCCAAAATAGAAAATATTATTGGAATTAAAGAAGCAACAGGGAACTTATCTCGCCTAACTGCTATCAAAGCCCTTGTTAATAAGGACTTCTTGTTGTTTAGCGGTGACGATGCCACGGGCATGGACTTTATGTTACTTGGCGGTGATGGCGTTATTTCGGTGACCAACAACGTAGCACCTAGGTTAATGAGTGAGATGTGTCGACACGCATTAGCTGGTGAAAAAGAGCAAGCACAAGCGATTAATAATAAACTCATTGCCCTACATAATTATTTATTTGTCGAAGCTAACCCGATCCCTGTCAAATGGTGTGTTACTCAATTGGGGATGATCGACGGTGGGCACTTGCAATTACCATTA
>JABSRS010000187.1:4340-6796 GCA_013214885.1 Gammaproteobacteria bacterium | reverse complement strand
AACAGAGCCGAGTTATAAATTACTTGACTATGCTAACCTCAGCATCTAAATTAAACAAATGAATAGTTCTAATAACTTACTATTCTTATACATTATAGTAAGGTGTGATTTAGCTAGGACACCTTTTAAAAAATAGAGAGTGATTAATGAAGATTGATTTGAATTTGTTTGTAGTTTTTGATGCTATCTACTGTGAAGGTAATATCACTAAGGCAGCATTAGCATTAAACCTTTCGCAGCCGGCGGTAAGTCATTCCTTAGGAAAGTTACGTAATTATTTTGATGATCCTCTCTTTGTACGACAAGGAAATGAGATGCGGCCAACATCCGTCGCAAATAATGTTATTGCCGATATACGAGAAGCGTTACATCAACTTCAAGTCTGTTTAGTGCAGTCTCGCCAATTTGAACCGTTAACCTCACGCAAGAATTTTACGCTTTCATTACATGGCTCTTTAGAAGCTTCGTATTTACCCGTGCTTATGGAACGTATGAATAAAGAATCTCCTTTTACCAAACTAAAAAGCCATAAAAGGGTACACCGTAATGAATTAGAAATTAAACTGGCAAGTGGTGATATCGACTTAGCCATAGACATTCTATTGCCTGTTAGTGATAATATTTTGCATACTCAATTACAAGAAGATCAACTTGTCGTGGTTGCGCGTAAAGGGCATCCAGCATTAGCAAAAAAATTAAGCTTAGAGGAATACTTAAAGCAACATCATGTATTGGTTTCTTCTCGTTCAACAGGGCCAGGTATGGAAGACTTTGAATTAGCTCGCTTAGGATTACATCGAAAAATAGGGCTTAGATGCCAACATCCATTCTCG
Organism: Gammaproteobacteria bacterium; assembly: GCA_013214885.1. Taxonomy (GTDB): domain Bacteria; phylum Pseudomonadota; class Gammaproteobacteria; order Enterobacterales; family Psychrobiaceae; genus Psychrobium. Next base: position 5,963 of record JABSRS010000187.1, on the reverse strand, counting down.
GCATGTCGCGTGATTGTAGGGAGTGATATGTTATTAACTTTACCAAAAACAGCCGCTAAAATGTATAGTAAGCTACTAGAACTCACTATTTCGCCGATGCCTGTTGAGCTGCCAAATATAGATGTTCATTTATATTGGCATGTGAATGTAGACTTAGACCCTGCCAATAAATGGCTAAGAAATCAGATGATTATCACGGCCTCTCATACATAACATTATGCTTATCTTTTTATCTATACGTTATTTAAATATATAACTATAATAATTATTCATTTGTTTAATAACTCAAGGAGGCTTAACATTATCCTCATCAGAAAGAGGCGTGATACTTAATGATGTTATTACCCCGTTAAGTTCACATAAAAACACTGCATAGGGCCAACAACCATGAAATCGTTTAATGCTTTTTTAGTTGAACAAGTTATCGTTAATGTCATTATTAATTTTATTATTGCTTATTATCTATCAAGCCACTTGTTAACCACTGTGGCAAGTATTCCTTTATTTGCACCGACTGATGATTTATTAGCACCAAATATTAGTGGCGACTTATTTGTTGGCACCTTTCTTATGGGGTTGATCATAACGTTAATCACATCCGTTATTACCAGAGCTAAACGTGATAAAGCCAAACAAGATCTCGGCGTATTCTTTACTTCAAACGTTATTAAAAAATTACCCCATTCGATTTTTAAACGAGCCATCATTATTGGTGTTGTTCCTATGTTTGTCATCGCATTCCCCATAGTTGTCACGCTAAGCCTATTAGATATTCACCATTTAAATAGTCACGACTATATTAACTATCATGCTTTTTACGCTGCTATCGTAGCAGGGCTTATTAGCTACTTTTCGGTTAGCCGAACTTTAGCTGAAAACCCCACTAAAATATTTTAATCATCAACCGAATAAACAAGGTCAAAATAGATGATAGAACAAGTATTACTTTCAAATGATGGTCATAAAATTCAAGTCTATATATTGCACGCTGAACAGCCTAAAGCTTAGGTTGCTTCACATTTCTTTCTGAACATTCTATAAAGATTTGGCGCACGAATTTGGGGTTTTGCGCCCATTTCAGCTAACAGTCCAGAGTATATCTGTAAGCCTTGGCACAAAACGACTACAGAGTGTCAGCACATAATTTATGGCAGTATTTTCATCATACAGCTACCTGAGATTGATCTTCTCTAGCTAATGGATCGAGGTTTTCGAGTAATATATCTAAACTGATATAATTTTTTTTGAGTGCCAAACGTGTAATGACCTGCAAGTTGAATATGCCGCCAGGCGACAGGTTTTCGATCATATTTATATCTTCCTGACTGTTTTCCCGTTCTAATTTTTCAATCAATCCGGATAATAAAGAAAAATTATAGTAAATGATACAATTGGCTATGATCCGGGCGCAACCGTTCAATGTTCGATTTGATAATAATCCCCCTCTAAACTGGTTTCCGTTGATGGAAGCTATTGCTCTTCTCAATTGATGGTAAGCTTCGCCACGGTTAAGTGCTTGCTGAACGAATTGTCGCAAAGTTTTGCTGTCCACATAATAGAGAAGATATTGGCATTTTATCAATCTGTCATATTCATGGAGAGCCGCCAGTGTACGGTTATTTT
>JABSRS010000187.1:0-4330 GCA_013214885.1 Gammaproteobacteria bacterium | reverse complement strand
CAATGAGTAAATTATCCACTGAGTGTTTTCCTACTCTCTTTTGATAAGTGCAGTATTGATAGATTTTTTAAGTTTAAGGGTTAATTTATCATCGTATTCAATTTCAAACTGATAATTAAAAGCATGTTTAAATTTGGCATAACGTGGAGCGAACTGATACCCAAAAAGATCCAGAATAGCAAAGTTCACGTTATTGATGCCATGTGTTCTGTAGCCAGAGTTTTGGGCTGAATATCACTGCTATTGTTATAGAGCAGATCAAAGGCGAAATGTCCTTCATATCCATTGGGAGATATCACTTTTGCATTGAGCGGAACATGGTTTGATACAAAAGTGAGCGCCGATACTCCCTTAGCTTTGCGGAAATATTTTGCTGAACATCTAGCCCTGAACGTATTGATCCTGCAAGCATGCTTTTGACCATCAATGCTGCTAAAAGGAGCGCTTTCGCTGATAGTGTAGAATTTAAATACAGGTAGGTTTACTTAAGCATCCGATATAATGTCATTCGCATCGCCGGTTTTTTCCGAACGTATGTAACCATCGTTTACACCTCTCAATGCACCTATAGCGCGATCAGAAATCGATGACATATGATGTAAGCCATAGTTTGAACCATTACTAAAAATACAAGTTAGCAAGTCTTCTGCTTTAATGCCATGCTTTTTTGTACTGTAACTTCTCAGGTATTTCGTCTACAACCAGAGGAGTTAATCTCATGTCTCGCCTCAAACTGGAAGTGGCAGATGTGTTCCGAGCTTTCGGTCAATCTTACCGTGATGAACATACGGGTCATTTAGGCTTAGCGCAGCACAAAGTCATATCAGCTTGAACACTGGTAATCTCAGCAACAGTATTCAATTGAGTGGATTAAACAAAATGTCTTGTCCGTTGCTTGAGCTGCTGAACGGTAAGAGGACGGATCCCCTCTTTACTTTTAGACTCGATAAATTTGGCTAGGGCATCAGCTAAGGTAATCAGCGCACGGGGATTGGATATTTTCCGCTTATTATTCGCGTTTTGGCTGCGCATAGGGATATTGTTGCACCCACTTTCTCCTATCACCGCGCTAGTCTCAAATTTTTGTCGGATCACATCTACCCTTTGAGCAACCGCACGCTTAAAGTCTTCGCTGTTTTCGATTAAAGAAACAGAATTAATCAGATTTTTTAGTGCAGGAGCTATTTCAAAATGTCGGATAACGGCAGTGGATCGTGATTTAGTTAACAGGGAAATTTTTAGATCAAAGGGAAAACCACGATCTCTTAAAATTTCAGGCAAACAGATACGGGTGTAATAGGTGCAATTTGGGGCGCGAAATAAGTACATTGTCTCAGTCAATCCTTATGTGGATTGGCTTGATTTTCTTGAGGCACAAAAAAGCCGCTGATTCCTATTAAAAATCAACGGCTTATTTGTTTTAAATTAGTGGCGGAGAGATAGGGATTTGAACCCTAGATGGGCTATAAACCCATGCCGGTTTTCAAGACCGGTGCATTCGACCACTCTGCCATCTCTCCAGCGCGGTGTATAATATAGTAATGGTTTTTCATTGCAAGCAAAAACTACAAAAAAACAATCCACTTGTTCAATAACTATACCAAGCGAATAGGGTTTCACTTAAAAATTCGCAAAAAAAATGGCAAACCTAAAGGTTTACCATTTTATCATCTGATTTCAGCCTGATTAACAGGCTAAAATGCATCTAAAATTAGATAGCTACGATGTTATCAGCTTGAGGACCTTTCTGGCCGTCGCTAACTGTAAATTCTACTTTCTGGCCTTCAGTAAGAGTTTTGAAACCGTCACCTGAGATAGCGCTGAAATGAGCGAAAACGTCTGGACCAGATGCTTGCTCGATAAAACCAAAACCTTTAGCTTCGTTGAACCACTTAACGGTTCCTTGTACTTTATTAGACATAATAATATCCTGTAATTTAAATTAGTGTGGCCTTTAAGAGGCTTGAATAGCATAAAAACAGACTGAAACTTAAAAACTACAGTGCGTGGTATTAATAATAATATCAACGAAATGAAGAACGTAAACAAAAGGCTTTCTTTCTTGCTGCGACATATAGTATAGGATCTAGATTAAAAGTCAAACCGCGATTAAAAAACAATCACATAAAAAGTGCCGTTAGGTGTTAGGAGGACACCCAAAAATTTTCAGCCATAAAATTGATTTTGTACTAAGCTAATTGATAGGGTTAAATTACTTTCCCATGTATTTTCTATTGATATTGCTGCTTACGCAATTATGAACAATCATTATCATCTGGTACTCAGAGTCGATAAAGACCGAGCACAAGCTTGGTCAATCGATGAAGTGATAGGTCGTTGGTATCATTTGTATAATGGTCATCCAATTGTTGACCGCTATCTGAACGGTGGTGAACTAAGCAAAGGTGCGCTATTAAAGTTAGAGTCGATTACTCAAAAATTGCGAAATCGATTATTTGACATCAGTTGGTTGATGAAAAACCTTAACGAACGCATCGCTAGAGCTGCTAACAAAGAAGAGAATTGCAAAGGGAGGTATTGGGAAGGTCGCTATAAGTCACAAGCTTTACTCGATGAAACAGCAATGCTCAGTTGTATGATACATGTTGATTTAAACCCAGTGAGAGCAGGCGTATCGAACAACCTAGCAGAGAGTGATTTCACCTCAATTCAAGAGCGTATTAGACAAGTAAAAATACATCCTCAAGTAAGTCAAAATAAAAAATAAACCATCCCCCAACAGCCGTCTGAATTGCTGCCGTTTGCATCCAGTAAAGAAAAAGACGCGATTCATTTCTCGATTAAAGACTATTTAGTACTGGCAGATTGGAGTGGACGCGCGATAAATCAAAATAAACGTGGATTTATCGATCATGAAACACCAAGCCTGCTAGCAAAATTTAGATATTGATGTTGAATTTTGGCTAGAGGCTATTCGAAACTTCACTCGCCAATATGGAGCTTTTTCAGGCAGTGAACAAACCTTAATAACTTGCGCTAGTAGCGCATAATTGCCGCTGGTATAAAGGAATTCACTGACTTAAATAATATTAATCTGCTTGAATAAGCTTGATGAGTTAACCTTATCGAATTTTGCATGCCTAAAATCCAGAAAACACCATTAAAACACGTTGTCATCTAATGACAGTTGACGTGGCATTATGGTTTTGCCCAACCTGTCCAACTTTATTAATTTGTTAAGTTATTTTTTAACTAAAGCTTTGGGTATCCTAAATTAATTCGTTCACTAATAAGGTGTTTTTTACTAAAACTACCAGCATCAGTCGGCTTTCCGTAATAGTATCCTTGCCAGACATCAGCTCCACTTTGAGCAACAAATTCTGCTTGGTATTTATCTTCAACACCTTCAGCAACCAAAGACAAGTTTAAGTTTTTTGCCATTGATATAATCGTCAGAACCAATTCCCTGTTTTTATAAGATTCGGCTAAGTTATCAATGAAACTACGATCAATTTTTACAGAACTAAAAGGATAATTTTGTAAGTAACTTAAAGATGAATATCCGGTTCCAAAGTCATCTAACGATAAGCGAACACCAATATCAGCAAGTTTATTTAATACCAGTAATGCTTGTTCTGCATCTTGAATAAGTGCGTTTTCTGTTATCTCTATCTCAATGGCCGAAGGAGGGAGTTGGTACATCTCCAGTAATTGAACGATTTTATCAACTAAGATTTCATCTTTTAACTGCAATGGTGAGACATTAATAGCAATATAAAAATCTGGATTATAGAGCTGTCTCCAATATGCGGCCTGCTGGATCCCACTTCTCAAGACAAAATAACCAATCTCAATTATCTGTCCAGATTGTTCCGCGATTGCTATAAAATCAGTTGGCGACACACAACCTAACTCAGCATTATTCCACCTTAGTAATGCCTCAGCTCCAATAACCTGCTGTGTTTGAGTATCGACAAACGGCTGATAGTGGATCGACAGTTCACTACGGGAAAGCGCATCGACGAGTAAAGACTCTATTTGTATGCGATGAGATAACACTGTTTCCATTTTTGTATCAAAAAATTTATAACTTTTATCACCACTATGGTCACAGTAAGAAAGTGCGGCGCTCGACTTTCGCGTTAATTCCATAAAGTTATCGGCATCATCACAATAAATTGAAATACCAATGTTTACCGTAATCGATAAAGAGAGATCTTCAACCAACATCACCTGATTTAAATCATGGCACAAACGCCCGGCGAATTCAGCTACCTTGCCAATATCGTGTAATTTATTGCTCGCGACAATAATACAAAAAGCACTATCACTTGCATGGGCAAGATAAGAGTACTCATCCATCAAGCTC
>JABSRS010000186.1:3165-6815 GCA_013214885.1 Gammaproteobacteria bacterium | reverse complement strand
AAAGCAATTAGAGTCAAAACCTTTTATAACAACAAATCTTTGTATTGATATAATGCAAAGAATTAAAGAAAATACATCAAGTGTTAGAACTACTCCTGGAACCACTCTTTCTAATACAAATGGAGACGTTATTTATACACCTCCATCAGGAGAAGATGTTATTCGTGAAAAATTATCCAATTTTGAAAAATTCATAAATGAAGATGATTCACTTGACCCATTAATTAAAATGGCCTTAATGCATTATCAATTTGAGGCAATACATCCTTTTTCTGATGGAAATGGTAGAACGGGACGAATTCTACTCTTACTCTATCTTAAAATGGAAAACTTATTGGATGTTCCAGCTATTTATTTAAGCGAATATATTATTCTAATCAGAAAAAAGAGACAACTATTTTATGTGATTTCATAAAAATCTTTCCAAAAATGAAAACTGTGTTTTTTATCTTTAACAATATATTCTATTTCGATCATGACTATGCTCCGTTATTCAACTTTGACCATAATACTGTATAACTGTACAGTATAGCAAGTTATTTACTGTGAATAGACTACTTATTATGCAACTTGTTGTTGTTTAAAAACAAGGTTCTAAAGTTATTACTGGTGACTTGTGCCAATTCTTCCAAACTTACTTGTTTTAGATCAGCAATAAACTGTGCCACATCCCTGACAAAGGCTGGTTGATTTTCTTTGCCACGATGAGGAACAGGTGCCAAATACGGCGAGTCGGTTTCAACCAATAATCGCTCTAACGGTAGCCCTTTAACCACTTCTCGTAATTCAACCGCGTTTCTAAAGGTTACAATGCCTGAAATAGAGATATAAAAGCCAAGTTCCATCGCTTGCTCTGCCATCGCTTGAGTTTCGGTAAAGCAATGCAGGACACCGCCCACTTTGTCAGCACCACCATCTTTTAAGATGTCGATGGTCTCTTGACGGGCATCACGAGTGTGAATAATTAGCGGCTTGTTGAGATCGGTTGCAATGGCCACGTGATCAATAAAACTTGCGCGCTGAATATCATGTGTCTCGGGGGCATAAAAATTATCAAGCCCAGTCTCACCAATCGCCACCACTTTATCACTGCTCGCTAATCGCTTGAGCAATTGCGGGTCAAAGTTATCTTCTTGATATAGCGGATGCTGGCCACAACTGGCGTAAACTGAAGGAAAGGGTTTAATCGTATCGAGCATCGACTCAAATGATTGCAAGTTAACGCTAACACATAGCATTTCGTGGACGTCATTTTTGGCTGCATTTTTAATAACATTGGATAATTTACCGTCATATAGCGATAAATCGAGACGATCAAGGTGGCAATGGGAATCAATAAGCATAATTAGAGGGTATTCACGTAAGAAAAAAGAGAGGATCAAGCTTAAGGTTTAGGAGTAGCTCCCAACATTAAAAAAACTCAATCACATTGATATACTATTGAGTTTATCATAATTAAAATAGCTTGGGGTAGATTACATCGTAGCGGTCATTTCGATGCCATTTAATTTTCGGCTTAAGCTCGTTTCAATTAACGTTTTAATTTTAATGTTATCAGGTGGTAACTGTACCCCTAACCCGATTGGTCTTGCTCCCTGAACACCCACGGGGTTACGCCACACGACCAACGCATCGAACACTGTCGCTTCAAGATCATCAGGTAACATCAATGATATTCTAACTTTATCGCCTAAATTGGCAGCAGAACTGGTGGGGATAAATACGCCACCACTATTTACAAACGGCATGTAAGCACGGTACAGCTGGTTAATATTTTCATACTCAACAGTGAGTTCTAGCATCTAAAATCCTTATTGGAGACGACATCAGCTCCCTGGTGCAAAGTTTACTATAACCCGTTGCAGTTGTAATAGTTTATTTATGCTAGGTTGCTCTATTATCAACTGTTTCAGTTGATTTAGATCTTGTTCCAGCGCTAAGAAGTCTTTGACGTCCATTTCGTGTATTTTTGCAATTTGTGGTTGTGTTAGCTCAAAACTATTACTGCAAGTTAAACCACTGGCAAATTTTGTACAATCAATTATTAGTAAATAAATTAAATCAATAGTCTGATCGATGGTGATTTTTTGATCTTTCGTTTGCTCTTTTAGTAATTGCACCAATGGCAATATAGGTGCGTTGGCTCGCCCCTGATCAAGCATTATCTCAAGAACCGATTGGCGTAAAGCGGCCACAAAGTCTAGCATCCCGCTATTAATCCCTGACAATGCGAGTAACGGGGAATAATTGAATAGCGCGAACTGAGCGGTGGAAAAATCGATAGCGACTTGTTTATTAACCCAAGCGGCTAATTTTTCTTTAGCAACATTGGCGACATTGATATCGAGACAGCGGCTAACAATCGTTGGCATTAATAATGCGCGTTGCGGGCAGGTTAAGATAAAAAATACATCTTGAGGAGGCTCTTCAAGCACCTTAAGCAGTGCATTGGTCGCCGATGTTGTCATTAAATCGGCATCAGGAATTAATACCACCCTAATAGGATTGGTTAAGCCCGTTGTCACAATGCTAGCTTGCACCTTACGGATTTTCTCAACGCTAATACTGGTTTTGTCGCCCAAAGGAGCCACCGAGTAACAATCGGGATGAGTGTTAGCACGATGTAACAGACAGCTTTTACATTGACCACAAGCTTTGTTTGATTGTGGCGTAGCACATTGTAAAAATTGAGCCAGTCGGACACTCAGTTGCGACTTACCAAGGCCTTTAACGCCTTGGATTAACATCGCATGATGCAACCTGCCCTCTGTAAATTGAGTGGTCAGTTGATCATAGGTAGCGCGGAGCCAAGGATACAGTCCAGGGGCAATATCCGGTTTCGTCTGCATTATGATTAGTTTTCCTGAATAAATTTGTTGAGAGCGTCTCGAATGTCACTCTGAACTTGCGCTAATGTCTGCGCCGCATCAATCTTAACAATCGATGGGTCATTGCTGGCATGGTGAAGATACACCTCACGCGCCCGCTCAAAAAACGCCAATTCATTTTGTTCGATCCGGTCTAACTCGCCACGGGCTCTGGCACGAGTGAGGCCAAGTGCAGGATCAATATCTAAATACAAGGTTAGATCAGGCTTAAAATCACCTAATACCGCCTCTTTAATTGGCTGCAACTGACTCGCCAATTGGCGACCGCCGCCTTGATAAGCTTGTGATGATAAATCATGACGATCGCCAATCACCCATTGCCCAGCGGCTAACGCGGGTTTTATTACTCTTTCAACCAACTGACTGCGCGCTGCATACATTAACAACAACTCACTCATGGTGGTTAATTCTTCGCTTTCGTGTGGCTCTTTGACCAAACGACGCATCGCTTCGGCTAATGGCGTGCCTCCTGGTTCTCTCGTGGCGATAAAATCACTCAGGCCATTATCAATCAGTGTTTGTTTAATCGTGGCAATAGCGGTAGATTTGCCAGCGCCTTCGAGGCCCTCGATTACAATAAATTTTGCCATAACTTGTTTGTTAGTCCGTGTTTGACAACAAATAGCGTTGATACGCTTTGTTGTGCTCTTTTAATGTTTTTGAAAAGTAGTGACCACCCTTACCATTAGCAACAAAATATAAATAATCTGTTGTGGCAGGTTGCAGTGCAGCAATGATTGAAGCTTTGCCTGGCATTGCGAT
>JABSRS010000186.1:0-2747 GCA_013214885.1 Gammaproteobacteria bacterium | reverse complement strand
CCCTTCAATGTAACTCTGCGGGTAATCTGGTACTGCGAGAGACTGCGCTAGTAGCTTACTTAGTTTGATGGCGGTTAAATTCGCAGCATTAAAGCTTAAATTGCGATTGTTTTTCAGCTGCGCTAGCCATTGCTTAAACGTGGTTCCTTCAACAAATGTTATCGAAAACTGTAGCTCTTTGCCACTGCTTAAGTGGGTTAACAATTGTCGGGGACTCATACCCTGACTGATTTGATAAGTACCAATGCGCAGCTTAGCTAATTTAGGCTCTTTAACGAGCAACCATCGTAGCGGCCAAATCGTCTTAAATTGCCCTTGGCGCAGTAGCCGGGTTGAAATTTTAGCAACATTGTCACCTTTAACCACAGTAAAGGCTTGCGTCGTTAATTGCGCAATCGGCGTTTGCGCCCATTGCGATAACCACCAATAACCGTAGCCAGCACTTAGTGCCGAAATCAACAGCACCAAAGCCAGCAACTTAATCAATTTAAGCAACCAAGAACTGCTAGTCGCTTGATCTTGCTGTTGTTCAAGTGCTATATCTTGATCTTGCTCACTCATGATTGATTAACTTATCGAGCAGCGTAAACACTTTATTATCACTATACTGAGCATCGCCAATGCTGGTCACCCGTACCATCCCGAGCAAGCAATTGGTGATAAATACTTCGTCGGCGTTGATCACACTACCCAAACGATAACGGTCAGATTGAACTTGGAAGCCCTGCTCTGTTAGGCACTTAATAACGTTATCTCGCATAATGCCGCTGACACCTGACAAATCTAGACTCGGTGTATAAACAATATTATCTTTCACCCAAAAAACGTTAGCAACCGCGGTTTCGACAATAAAACCCTGACAATCGAGCACCAAGGCATCGTTTTGGTTTTCTTTATCAATTTGCTGGCGAATTAACACCTGCTCAAGCCGGTTTAAATGCTTGATCCCAGCGAGCAACGGATTTAGGCCCAATGCAACAGTGCTAACCCCTAACGCGATCCCTTGCGCTTGGAACGCTAAATAATGACTTGGGTAATCGCTTAGAGTAACCATGACTTTAGGCTCGTCACAACCAACACAGCTATAACCACGCTGGCCACTGCCGCGCGATACCAGCACTTTAAGCACCGCTATCGAGTGGTCTTTAGCGATCTCAGCCAATTGTTGCGCTAAAGCAGCAAAGTCAATTTGAGCAATTTCGAGGATTTTAATCCCTTGTTGCAACCTAACTAAGTGAGCGGTTAGATCACGACAAACTCCGTGTTTAACTAATATAGTGGTGAAGATGCCATCACCATAGTTTAGCGCACGGTCACTCACTTCAATATGGGTCGCAAGCTGACCGTTAATCCAAGTCGTCATTTTATCCCTTTAAAAATACTGTTATTCCTGACCAATTCGACTTGCTACAGCCCCAGATTGGTCTTTATATTTAGCATTAGCACGTTTGTTATATGGAAACTCTGCTGGGCTCGACATGGTTTCAAAATTTAGTGCACCAATTGGCATGCCAGCGCGTAGCGCCAGTGGCAATTTACCCGCATTAATAAACTCAAGCACGATGTTACCCGACCAACCTGGATCAATTCGGTGCGCCGTCACGTGAACCATTAAGCCTAAACGAGCAAGCGATGAACGACCATCTAGCCAACCGACGATGTTATCGGGCAAAGTCACTGACTCTAAGGTCATTGCCAAAGCCAATTCGCCAGGGTGAAGGATAAAAGGGTCATCATTTTCGAGTACAATTTCGTCGCTCATCACTTTATCAAGTGCTTTTTGCACCTCAGATTTTGGGCCACTAATATCGATAAACGGTGCATTATGACCTTCAAACACTCTAAATTTGTTACCAAGACGAATATCGACCGAGACACCACAAATACTTTCTGGATCAGGCGCAGGGACAATTATTATTTTTTGTTCTCGTAAATATCTTTTTATATCGACATCACTTAGACGCATCGACAGGATCCTTTTAGTTAACGCTGGTTAACGTTGATTAACGCAGTAATAAACGGCTAATTTCTGATTTAAGCATCTCGATTGCAATGCGATTTTTACCACCGCGAGGCACGATAATATCGGCATATTGCTTAGACGGCTCAATAAACTGTTGAAACATTGGGCGTACGGTGGTTTGATATTGCGCTAATACTGAATCCATGGTGCGGCCACGCTCTTCAACATCACGCAGTAAACGACGGATTAAGCAGATATCAAGTGGCGCATCCATGTAGATTGACGCATGAAACAACTCACGTAACTTTGGATTAGTTAACAACAAGATACCTTCTAAAACGATAACACGTTTTGAACCCATCGTGACTGTTTCACTCAAGCGAGTATGGGTGTTATAACAATACACTGGTAACTCGACTGTCTCGCCATGCTGCAACTTTAGTAAGTGCTCGAGCAACAATTCATGTTCCAGTGATGACGGGTGATCGTAATTGGTTTTAACCCGCTCATCCATCGACAGATGGTCTTGACAACGGTAGTAATAATCTTCGTTAATCACGCCGATTTCGTTACTGCCAACTTCATCAATTAGCTCTTTGACAATGGTTCTTGCTAACAGACTTTTTCCAGAGGCTGAAGCCCCAACAATGGCAATAAAAATACAATCTTTCATGGTTTTCCTCCAGGATTTAACCCGGGTGTTAATTCGTTAAGTTAATACAAGTGACGCAATTGATAAATCGGTCTTATTTAATGCTATCGCGACATTGAGCGCGATATCCTG
>JABSRS010000185.1 GCA_013214885.1 Gammaproteobacteria bacterium | reverse complement strand
GTAGCACCTACGTTAGGTGAAGGCGATAGCACTGACAACGTATATTTACTGCAAGAAGCTGGGCGTCCAGGTGAATACATGCCAGCGTTTGAAGATGAGCATGGTACATACATCATGAACTCTAAAGATTTACGTGCAGTCGAAATGGTCGATCAATTAACTAAAATAGGTATTCACTCTTTAAAAATTGAGGGTCGGACCAAGTCATTTTATTATTGCGCACGTACTGCTCAGGTCTACCGCAAAGCGATAGACGATGCAGCTGCTGGCAAACCTTTCGATCAAAGCCTAATGGCAACATTAGAAAACCTAGCCCATCGCGGTTACACCGAAGGATTCTTGCGCCGCCACACCCATGACCAATACCAAAATTATGATTATGGCCATTCGGTATCAGAAACCCAGCAATTTGTTGGTGATGTGATAGGGCGCGATGATAAAGGCTGGGCTCAAATCGAGGTTAAAAATAAATTTTTAGTCGGTGACTCCTTAGAGCTTATGACCCCAAGTGGTAATATTACCTTTGTGTTAGAGCAGCTCGAAAATAAAAAAGCTCAGCCAATTGATGTCGCGCCAGGCTCTGGCCATATTGTATTTATGCCAATCCCACAAGATATCGATTTAGAATTTGCATTATTGATGCGAAGTTTTAACCCTGGGCAAGACTCTCGTAATCCCCATAAACAATAAAGCACCTGTTAGAAAGCAGGTTAATTGGCGGCATTGAGCCTCAATCGACCTGCTTTTTTACTTATAACTGCGGAATATAATACATATGGCCCTATTAATTAAAGACAACTGCATCAATTGTGACATGTGCGAGCCAGAGTGCCCAAACGAAGCGATCACATACGGTGCAGTGATCTATGAAATAGATCCTGAACTATGTACCGAGTGTGTTGGCCATTATGAAAAACCAACCTGCGAAAAAGTTTGCCCGATAGATTGCATAATTATTGATCCAAAGCATGTAGAAACCAATGAAGAACTACTTGATAAATATGTTTTAATTCATCATTCAGATAAAATTTAACTTAGTGTTTTAATTGTGCGTTATTTAAGCTACCATCATTTACGGTCAGGTTTTGACCAGCACTTAACTAATTCACAGATGGAGATTGATGATGGCAGTAACAGGTCGCGTAAAGTGGTTCAACGAGAAAAAAGGCTTTGGCTTTATCGAGCAACAAGGTGGCGAAGATGTATTTGTTCACTTTAGGGCGATTTCGGGGGATGGTTTCAAAACCCTAAATGAAGGCCAGCAAGTATCTTTTGACGTTGAACAAGGCCAAAAAGGGTTACAAGCATCTAATGTAGTAACGGTATAAGTTACTAGGTTCGACAATCAAATGATCATTATTAAGCGATATTAACAATGGTCATTCCTTTGATTCTCCTGATATTTATACATCACTTATTTAATTATTGACCATGAAAATGACACCCGATACCCGAATCAATAGTCATTTAGTCAAGGTTGGTGAGCCGCTACCACAATCTGTCTAGCGCAATAATGGTGATTTACAGCTCAAAAAGGGTCGAATAATCAAGACCGAACGCCAAAGAGAACTATTGCTTAAACTCGGCGTCAGCCACGAAACACCAGTGACCAACCCCCACCAAGTTGATCGTAAATCGTTCAAAAAATTGAGAACCCATTCAGAAAATCAACAAGACATCTTTGATATTAAGAGCCGCTGGTTGGAAGAGCTATACCGCGTTTTTAATTTAACCCATAAAAAACTGGTAGCGAAATTCAAATGATCGGTGAGGTCTCTTTTAACAAAACTATAGTGCTAACCATAATCACAAAGTAGCACTTAAGTGTTGTTTTAGTTATTTTTTAATCAACAAATTTTGAATAATTGATAATAATCAATGGGTTTTGTTGTTGTTACAGGTACTTTCTCGCCATGAAGTATGATTGATATTGATGAGCCGGGGATAACATGAGAAGTAACTTACCACTAACTAATAACCAAGTAATTTTAAGTGACGATGCACTATTAATTTCGACCACCGATCTTCGAGGAACCATCACATTAGTCAATGATGATTTTCTCAAATACTCTGGCTATAGCTCTCAGGAAATGATCGGCCAGGAACATAACTTGGTCCGTCATCCAGATGTGCCACCAGCGGTTTTTTCCGAATTGTGGCAACATCTAAAAAGTCACCAGCCTTACATGGTGGTGGTTAAAAATCGCTGTAACAATGGTGATTATTATTGGGTTAATGCCTATATCACTCCGATTAAAGATAATAACGTCACAATCGGCTATCAATCTGTTAGAACAAAAGCGTCTGCTAAAGATATTGAAATGGCGCAAAAGCTGTATGACAGAATAAACAGCAATAAACGCCGCTATTCATTAAAAGATATGCGCCTTAGCATCACGGTACCGTTAACTGTTGCTGCTAGCTGTGTTATTCCAGCTGTTATTAATCTCTCACTGGACTTGAGCGGTACCACAGCAACAAGTGTGACTTTGGTCAGTGGTTTATTAACGGCGATTGTTGGTTGGACTCTTATCGCCCCTTACCGCCAACTAATTAGTGAATCGAAGAAATTTATCAATTCTCCAACGTTAAATGAACTTTATGGGGGCTGTACTAGCGGTGCAGGCCAACTTAGCACGCATTTGAGAATGAATGAAGCTCAACGATTGACCTTTATGGGACGAGTTGAACATTCATCACGGGACTTAACCAAATTAACGTCAACAGCCAGCGAAATCACCGAAAGTACTAATCAATCACTAGCATGCCAGGGCCGCGAAATTATCAGCATGCAGTGTGCATTCGAACAATTAGTGGCGAGCGTGGCAGAAGTTTCGCAAAACATCAGACTGACAGCGGATGAAACACAACTTGTTACCAGTGCTACTGAGCAGTCATCTTTGGTGGTAAACCAAACAATTACCGATATTGAGCAGTTGGCGCAAGGTTTAGATAGTGTGCTAACAAGACTGGCAAGTTTAAGGGTTGCTTCCAGTGAAATAGGAAAAATCCTTGAGATAATTACCTCAATTGCACAGCAAACAAATTTATTAGCACTAAATGCAGCAATAGAAGCCGCCAGAGCAGGTGAACAAGGCCGTGGCTTTGCAGTGGTAGCAGACGAAGTACGAGCATTGGCCAATAAAACACAAGAATCAACCGACCAAATAAAAGCAACGATTAATGCCTTGCAACAAGAATCGCTCGAAGCGGAGAGGGTCACTCAAAGTGCAATGGGCCAAGCCAATATATGTGTTGAAAATGTCAACCTGTCGGGTCAATCAATGACCACGATAAATAAAGCGATTGAAACAATCAACGCGATGAATACTCAAAATGCAGCAACGGCTCAAGAGCAACATTTAGTCAGTGCCAATGTCCATGAAATGTTGACGTCGATAAGTGACGAAATTAAGGCAACGGAAATCATATCAAAACAAGCAGCGCAATCTTCAATCCAACTATCATTGACTGTAAAGCAAATATTACAATCACTAACAACTTAAATTTGCTGGGTAGGTACGACAAGTCCCCTACCCAAAGTCTCCACATGTTACTAAAATGATAGCGTCAAGTTAACATGATTTAACAATAATCTACACAGTCTGGATATTCTAGTAAATTAACCTGCTCAATCGCTAACCAATCAATATAATAGTCTGTTTTATTCTAAAAAACAGGACATTTATCTAATCGAAAATAAAAATAATAGCAAACAAAGTATAATATTCCACAGTGAAAAGAATATACTTTGACCTCTTTATAAATCTATAAACCGCTGGTCAATAGTTTATTAAGGGCGCATAGCAAGTGCTAAAATAATGATAGCCAAGTTTATGCTGCGCAAGGAATCGCCACCAATCAGACAGGAAAGTCGATAAACCACCATCAATATTTAACACCTTCTCATGCAGTCAATTTAATCAAACATCTTAATTTAACAAAAATAAAATCGCTACGAACAGGCTACAACTTTGTTATCAACGTAGTAGATTTAGGAAAAAAAATGAGAAGATTATTATTTCTTTTAGTTAGTGCAACACTCTGGACATCAAATGCGGTTGCAGGTGATATTGATGTCGCAATTGAGGCAGCTATATCGCCAATTGCTAATTTCGTGTCCGACATTATTTTTTACTCAGTAGAATTCTCTGGAGCGCAAGTTCCACTGATTGTCGTTTGGCTAATCTTAGCGGCCTTATTATTTACCTTCTACTTCCGCTTCGTCTGTGTAACAGGTTTTACGCACGCGATTCGCCTGGTCCGTGGTGATTACACTGACCCTAATGAGAAAAATAAAGGG
The DNA here is from genome assembly GCA_013214885.1 of Gammaproteobacteria bacterium. GTDB lineage: Bacteria > Pseudomonadota > Gammaproteobacteria > Enterobacterales > Psychrobiaceae > Psychrobium. The sequence goes on along the minus strand of JABSRS010000185.1, from coordinate 2,512 downwards.
GAAGTATCTCACTTTCAGGCACTGACTACGGCTTTGTCAGGCACCGTTGGTTTAGGGAGTATTGCTGGTGTCGCGGTTGCGGTATCGGTTGGTGGACCCGGCGCAACATTTTGGATGATCGTCGCCGGTCTTCTGGGGATGTCGGCTAAATTTGTTGAATGTACTTTGGCGGTAAAATACCGAAAAATAAACCCTGATGGCTCAATCTCGGGTGGTCCAATGTACTACCTAAGCAGAGGCTTAAAAGAAAAAGGTTTAGGTGGTTTAGGCAAGGTCATGGCGGTATTTTTTGCGGTGATGTGTGTTGGTAGTTCTTTCGGTGCTGGTAACCTATTCCAAGTCAATCAAGCATACTCGCAGTTCTTAGTTGTTACTGGCGGTGCTGACAGTTTCTTTGCTGACAAAGCTTGGTTATTCGGTATTACCATGGCTGCTATTGTTGGCTCTGTAATCATCGGCGGGATCAAAGGTATCGCGCATGTTACTGAGAAAATTGTGCCATTTATGACCTCAATTTACGTGCTAGCGGCTTTAGTGGTTATTTTTAGTAATTACACCTTAATTCCTGGCGCAGTTTCAGCAATCATTGACGGTGCATTTAGCAATGACGGTATGGCTGGCGGTTTCATTGGGGTATTAATCCAAGGCTTTAAACGTGCTGCATTTGCTCATGAAGCAGGGATAGGATCGGCTGCCATTGCTCACTCGGCAGTGCGTACTAACGAACCAGTTACTGAAGGTTTAGTATCGTTGTTAGAGCCATTTATTGCCACGGTAATCATTTGTTCGCTAACCGCGCTAGTTATCGTTATTACAGGGGTTTACACCAATGAGACAGGCATGGGCGGCGTTGAGTTAACCTCAGCTGCTTTCGCAAGTACTATTCCTTGGTTCCCATATGTACTAGCTGTAGCGGTAATATTATTTGCCTTCTCAACCATTATCTCTTGGTCATATTATGGCGTTAAAGCTTGGACTTACCTATTTGGCGAAAGCCGCGCAGCTGACTTAACTTATAAATTCATTTTTTGCAGTGTATTGGTATTAGGCTCAACCATGCAGTTAAACGCAGTGATTAACTTCTCTGATGCGATGATGTTTGCGATGTCAGTCCCTAATATTGTTGGTTTGTACATCTTAGCACCCGTTGTTAAAGCTGAACTTGATAGTTATATGGCTCGAGTAAAATCTGGCACCATCAAATCTTTTAGAGCGGTAACCGCTTAATCGATTCAAAGGGAGAGCTTGTGCTCTCCCTTTTTATTCCCCCTTTCGACATTCCCTTGTTTAACCAATTCTTAATCCAATCAATTTACCGACTCACTTGAAATCAAATCAGTAATTATATACATTATACAATCTATTCAATGTTCTATTTTGAGTTCTTATTATGAATCAGTCGAAACGCTTATTAGTTGCAGCGGTATCTGCAGCATTAATATCTAGTTGCAGCACGTTTATCGACACCAAGCCGGTGTCATATATCAATCAAGCAGCGGTCCAAAACGTGTTAACAACCGATCTTGAGCAACTGTGGTCAAAAAAATATGACCACTACCAACCCAAACTGTTGAGTTCGGTCGCTCTGGCGATATCGCAACTAACTTCACTGAATCAACTTAACAATCAGTCGCTCGATAAATTAACCCACTATTTACGTATTTTTAGCAGCTTTGGTCCAGATAAAGACTGGGAGCCAAATACGGCAATTAACATCAACACCGCATTACTCGACTTGCAAGACATGGATGGTTTTTATCAAATAACCCCTGCAACTGCGCGGTTACACGAAAACTACGCAGTAGCACTCTATCGTTTATACTTTTTAGCGCCATTACAACCGTTGCTGATTGATCACATAGATCCGCTAACTAAACTGGTTAATTTATATGCATTAAGCGACTTACCCGCTGATCAATCAGTCAATTATGCTCTGTGGGAGGTTCTGCGAGCGGCTGCAATTTTACCGTTTGAAGCACGGCGCAAGAACAAGCCTGCGTTTACCAATGCCTTAATCGGTGATGACGCATTGCAGCTAGCGTTAGTCAGTTTCATTAGTGGTAAAAATGGCTACCGCAATAGCGATAACTGGCCCAAGCAACACGCAACCTGGGCGCTATCGCAGTACTACAATCTATACAACAAGCAGTATTGGGCTCAATATAATGACAGCACCGATGAGCAACAACGTCTGCTAGATCAAGATAAATTAACCATTGCCCCAGAGTTAGCGATGATCGACTTGGACAATCAAGTTTGGAATGCGCTATCGCTAGATAAAAGCCAGAGCCACCAGCAGCTAAAAACACAATTTAGTGTGCCCTATGTGGTGTCAACCTTTCGCGGTAAATCAGAGTGCCAAGAAGGCAGCTTAAAAGAACGCTGTATTGCGCCAACTATCGAGCAAGCCTTGCCAATAAAACACATTTGCTCTGACAGTTTGTATATTTTAACCCAGCAAATGACCCCAAGTCAGTTAGCGCAATCTTGTAACAAGTTAACCCAACAAGAA
>JABSRS010000184.1 GCA_013214885.1 Gammaproteobacteria bacterium | reverse complement strand
TCCTCACCAACGGAGGCTGAAGTGTCAGATGCCGAACGCGACTATGCACTTCTCAACCGCGGTGAGCTTAAATTACCCGATCCATCATCGATTAAATCGCAAAATTTAAAGACTGATTTATTTAAATCGACAGGATTGTCGTTATTATTAATGCTAATTACATCGGCAGGGATATTGCTAAGCCCATTAGATAGTGGTTTTGTTGCCCTGGGACCGCTGGTTGGATTTATCACCCTATTAATCGGTGCGATGCGGGTGGTTGATCATAATGCCGCCAGCGGGATCAAGAAGGTAATCGATACATTAGGTGTTATTACTCAAGGTGACTATACCCGCGACATCGATGTCGAAGTGGCTGGAGAGATTGGCGATTTACTACGAATGGCTAAAACTATTCAAATCACCTTAGGTTTTGAGGTTAATAATGCTAACGAAATGGCTCAAAATTCGCAACGGATTAAAGTTGCGTTAGACCGAGTAACGTCGAGCGTGATGATGGCCGATAACAACTGTAATATCATGTACTGCAATGATGCGGTGATTCAAATGTTAGCAGCAGCAGAGAGCGATATTCGCCAAGACCTACCAGCATTTGACGCCCAACATCTCATTGGAACAAATATCGATGGCTTCCATAAAGATCCGAGCCATCAGCGTCAGATGTTCGAAGGTTTAAAATCGACCATTAAAGACCAAATCAAGATTGGGCCTCGTAGTTTCACGCTTATTGCATCGCCAGTGGTTGACGAAAAAGGTGTCCGTCTTGGCTCGGTGGTTGAATGGGCTGATATTACGCAACAACTCGCTGCCGAAGATGAGGTTGAATCGATGATCCGTGATGCTTCTCGCGGGATACTTGATACTCGATTAGATACTGAAAAATATGACGGGTTTATTGGTAAGATTGCATCTGGTATGAATGAAATGCTTGATGCTATTGTTGAGCCAATCGCTGAAACGCAACGAGTGGTTGCAGCACTTGCCGAAGGTGACTTAAGTGCAAGAATGGAAGGTAACTTTGAAGGTGAATTTGCTGAGTTGGATAATTCCTTGCAATTGGCGATGATCAAATTAGAGGAAATTGTTGGAGAAATTCGCAATGCTAGTGGTGCAATTGCCTCTGGTGCAGAAGAAATTTCAAAAGGCAATGGCACGCTAAGTACCCGAACTGAAGCGCAAGCTGCCAGTCTCGAAGAAACGGCGGCGAGTATGGAAGAAATGACGGCAACAGTACGCCAAAATGCCGAAAATGCCCAAAATGCTAATCAATTGGCCGAGAACGCGAAAAAGCTGGCAGAACAAGGGGGTGAAATTTCTAAGAAAGTTGTTCATTCAATGAGTGAAATTTGTAGCTCTAGTACCAAAATTTCGGAAATTATCGGTGTTATTGATGAAATAGCATTCCAAACCAACCTGTTAGCACTTAATGCCGCGGTTGAAGCTGCTCGAGCAGGTGAACAAGGGCGTGGATTTGCTGTGGTCGCTGCCGAGGTGCGTAACTTGGCCCAACGTAGTGCTGGGGCAGCTAAAGAGATTAAAGGCTTAATTAGTGACAGCGTTGCGAAAGTTGAAGAGGGTGGTCGCTATGTTGATGAATCAGGTCAAGCATTAACTGAGATTGTTAGCGCGATTCACGAAGTATCGTCCATTGTTGGTGAAATTGCCTTAGCAAGTAACGAGCAAGCAACTGGGATCGACCAGGTCAATGTTGCAGTCTCTGATATGGACGAAGGTACTCAACAAAATGCTGCGTTAGTGGAACAGGTTGCTGCAGCATCAGAAGGAATGGAAGAGCAGGCGGTGCAATTACGCGAATTGGTTGGTTTTTTCTCTACCGATAATATTAGTAAAGCCCCTCAATCAGCTCGGCCCGTTAACACAATAGAAATACCAACTAAACCACAACATAAGCCCAAATCACAAAGTATTGGCAAGCGCACTGCGCCTTCAGCTTCATCAAAAAAAGATGCAAGCACTGAAATGGAATGGGAAGAGTTTTAATGGGATAGCTAATGTCTATAGCACGTTCTGGAGCCAGGCCTCTGGCTCCGCGTGATGAGGCGGAACGAGAGTTCCACTTCACCACCGCCGATTTTAAACAAGTGAAACAACGGATTTATGACAATGCTGGGATCTCACTTGCTGATCATAAAATGGATTTGGTGTACAACCGATTGGTCAGAAGGATCCGCGCATTAAATGTCGCGGGTTTTAAGGAGTATTTTAAATACCTCGATAACACACCAGACGAGTACAATAATTTTATCAACGCGATGACCACGAATTTAACCTCGTTTTATCGTGAATCTCATCATTTTGAGTATATTAGTAATGTATTTCTGCCGCAGTTTGCTAAAAATAATCAACGAAAAATTAGAATTTGGTCATCGGCATGTTCGGTGGGAGAGGAGCCTTATAGCATCGCGATTAGTTTACTTGAATCAGGGATAAATATAACGAATTGGCAGGTTGAGATCTATGCAACGGACATCGACACTAATGTTCTACAGACCGCTAGCAATGCTGTTTATCCGATGGATCGGATTGAAGGTTTGTCAATAAGTCGTAAAAAAATCGGTTTTCTACGGGGCGTTGGTGAAAATAAAAATAATGTGCTAGTTCGACCAGAAATACGTAAGTGGATAAAATTTAGCCAGTGCAATTTAATGGAAGAGTGGCCAATAAGAGAGCCTCTAGATATTATATTTTGTCGAAATGTGATGATTTATTTTGATAAAGAAACCCAAAATAGATTACTAGACCGGATGGAAAAACTACTGAGAGTAGGCGGTTTATTATGTATTGGGCACTCAGAGTCACCATCTCGTGATATGAGTAATTTTAAGATACTTGGTCGGACTATGTATCAAAAGATTAAGTAGGGAGCAGTAAATGGAACCAGCCCAAAGACGAAATAAAGACCAAGACATGCCTAAATTTCCGGAGTTTAGTCATATTCGAAGATTTTGGATGCCTCAGCGTCATCGTTATGGGGTAAAAATAGTGGCGGGAGATTTTTATGTGACCTGCCAGGACGAAGTGATTTCGACCGTTCTGGGCTCTTGTGTCACCGCGTGTATTAGAGATCCAGAAGCCAAAGTCGGGGGCATAAATCATTTTATTTTGCCTGATTCTGATATTTTGTCGGCGTCGAATCGATATGGCGTCTTTGCGATGGAGCAATTGATTAATGCCATTATAAAATATGGCGGTAACAAAAATAATTTTGAAATAAAACTCGTTGGAGGTGGCAATATGATTGGTGGCACCAACGATATAGGGCAAAGAAACATTGAGTTTATTAAACAATTTCTAGTGACCGAAGGTTACAAAACCGTCGCTGAAGATTTGGGAGGCATGCGGCCTCGTAAAATTATGTACAACGTCCAGGATGGTCGTTTAATGGTGCAAAAGCTTAAATGTCAACATCATGATCGTTATCTTCAACGCCGTAACCAAGTGGTTCACAATGATGATGTCGAATTATTTACCGATTAAGAGGTTATGTGATGACTCCAATTAGAGTACTTATTGTTGACGATTCAAAACTGGTGCAGCAAATTTTAACCGAGATACTGAATCAACACCCACAAATTGAAGTCGTAGGAGTGGCAGAGGATCCCTTTGAGGCAAGGGATATGATAAAACAGTTAAAGCCCGATGTGTTGACCTTGGATGTAGAAATGCCGCGGATGGATGGCATTACCTTTCTTAAAAATTTAATGCGGTTACATCCAATGCCAGTGGTGATGTTATCAACCCTAACTCAAAAGGGCGCGGATACCACCTTAGAAGCGCTGGATCGCGGCGCTGTTGACTATATTGCTAAGCCAAAGTCTGAACATTTAATGGGCAATCTAAGTGCATTTAATTCGGCACTGTATAATAAAGTTAAGTTTGCTGCTACGGTTGATGTCCGCTCGTTAAAATCTAAAAGGGCCAGTGACGCTGGGGTTGTTAAGTTCACCAAGGCCGTTTGCCCTGACACTATCATTGCAATTGGTGCCTCGACGGGTGGGACAGAAGCGATCCGCGATGTCTTGTTAAAAATGCCGTCGAACTCGCCGCCTGTGGTCATTACCCAGCATATTCCAGAGAGTTTTAGTAAACGTTTTGCTCAGCGTTTAAATTCGCAATGTAATATGACGGTTCACGAAGCAACAGACGAACAAGTGATTGAGCAAGGCCATGCCTATGTAGCCCCTGGAGGTAAACACTTAAAAGTGATTTATCGCGGTGGCCGCTACCGGTGTAGATTGTGCGACAGTCAGCCTGTTAATCGACATAAACCATCGGTCGATGTGATGTTCGATTCTTTGGCCATGCTACCAGGGGTTAAGGTTTATAGTGCTTTATTAACCGGCATGGGTGCTGATGGCGCCAAAGGCATGCTAGCCCTTAAAGAAAAAGGTCATTATTCTTTAATTCAAGATAAGAGAACGAGCTTAATATGGGGCATGCCTGGCAGTGCTTTTGAAATAAATGCCCATTGCGAACAAAGTTCTCTTGATAATATTGCACATACGTTGCTTAATAGTATTACTCATGGAACGAGAAGCTTGACAAGGAGTCGCAATGTCACCGTTTGATCTGAAAATTATATTGTTTGCTTTATTTGCCTCGATAACCGCTTTAGGTTCGCAAGTCATGGCATTACCTGTGGAATGGTTTTATATATTACAGGGCACTGTCATCGTGGTGCTGTTACTGCAAATTAAATCTGATAAAAAACACAAATCTTTAGTTAATGATAATGACCCATTGACGTCAAAAACTAACAATAGTGTCAGCCATTATCCTTCTCAAGAAGTTCACGATGCCCTATCTGAAATATACACTGAACTTGAAACCACTTTTTCATTTGAACGTGAAGTTATTAATACCGAGATTGACCGAGCAACCCATTTGGTTAAAGATGCTGTTGGTGGCATGAGTGAATCATTTCACAATATGAAATCATTAACTGATCAGCAGCATCTTCTGCTTAATGAGTTAGTCCAAAATAATCGTGGTGGCGGTGAGGATCAGGCTAGTATTCAAGATTTTATCCAAGGATCATCTCAATTATTAGAAGAATTTGTATCGGTGGTAATCAACACATCAATGCAAAGCTTAAAAACGCTCAACTATATCGATGATATGGTCGTTCAACTCGATAGTATTTTTAAATTACTAGAAAGTGTTGAAGGATTGGCCAGCCGGACCAATTTACTGGCCCTTAACGCCAGTATTGAAGCCGCGCGGGCAGGGGAAGTTGGTCGAGGCTTTGCCGTTGTTGCCGATGAGGTGAGAAGCCTGTCATCAGCCTCATCAAATTTAAATAGCCAGATTAGAATTGCGATTGGCGGCTCGAAAGAAACCATTAATATTCTAAGATCGTCAGTCGAAAAAATGGCATCATCAGATATGACCAAAACACTTGAGACTAAGGCTAAAATAAGTGAAATGACCGAAAGTGTTGGTGATATAAATGGTCAAATGCAACAAACGATTGACGCATTGGCTGCGATGAGTGACCAAATGGATGAAGCCGTAGCTTCAGCGGTTCGTTCGTTACAGTTTGAAGATATAACAACGCAATCGTTGCAGTCAGTTAGTGGCAATATAGAACAGTTTAACGCGATTAGTATCGAGTTAAAAATGCTCGCTCAAAACGATCAATCTATCGAATATCAACTTGAGCACATTAAGGCGGTATGTGGTTCCGTAAGGGAGCAAGCCTCGAAAACAAAAGAGCATCGAACGGTATCCCAAGAGGGTATGGAAGAAGGTGAAATTGAGTTATTTTAACTAAGGAAGGATAAAAACTATGGCTATTGTCAGTACTAAATCAAAAGACGACAAAGATATATTGATTTCGGTGTCGGATCGATTTGATTTTTCACAATATAAAGTATTTAGAGACAGTTATTGCGATTGTACTAATGCTGGTACATTGTTTCGTTTGAATTTAAGCAAGGCTAATTACATGGATTCCTCGGCATTGGGAATGTTGTTGTTACTTAAGGAGCATGCAGATCAAATTAAAGGAAAAATTGTGATTGAAAAGCCAAACGACTCAATCAACAAAGTCTTGGAGATTGCTCAATTTCAGCATTTGATGGAAATAGTTATATAACCTGGTGGCAGAACTCGTAGATAGCACCAAAGCTAAAAAAGTACTTATAGTTGGCAGTGATCCTGATTACCGAGGACGCTTAGCCGAAATTATTAGGGAAGAGGGCTTGTATGCCATCGTCGCAAACGGTGGCATGCAAGGAATGGTTAAGTACTACCAGGACGAACCTGACTTGGTATTACTTGACTATAAGTTGCAAGGAATGAGCTCAATTGAGGCTTGTCGTCAACTCAAAGCTTTATCAAATGATCGATTGGTGCCGATAATAATTATTTCGGGCTACTTAAATGATGAGGCCATTACTGAGTGTATTCAGGCGGGTGCCGACGATATTGTGTTCAAGCCATTCTCAATGACTATCTTCAGGGCCAGAATTTATGCGATGTTTCGGATTGGCGATCTATATCATAAATTGTGTACCCTTAAAAATCAGCGACAAAGTGACGAAGAGCTCGCTGAACAATTGTTTAGCGAGGTGGTTGAAAAAGGCAACGTCGCTGAAGATCAAATAAAAATATTTAAGCGCTCTGCTGAAACATTTAGTGGTGATGTCCAATTAACAGCATTATGTCCTAATGGCGACATCAATGTATTATTAGGTGATTTCACGGGGCATGGCCTTAGTTCGGCCATTGGTGCGATCCCGCTGTCTGACACTTTCAGGGCGATGACCGATAAAGGCTATGGTTCATTAGAGATTATTAAACAAATTAATCGAAAAATGCACC
>JABSRS010000183.1 GCA_013214885.1 Gammaproteobacteria bacterium | reverse complement strand
CATCTCGAGCAGCTCCCTCAAATACTGTCTTTAGAACCCGTTCCATTAGAGCCAGTTTATTGCAAAGCCAATTTTTTTATTCGCCTAGCGATAAGCCTGACTCTGGTTAGTGTTGCACTAATCGTTAAGTTCCAAACCTTTTCCCCCCTGCCGACCGAAGCCTATCAAAACTTCAACTGGATAATTGCGGGGCTAAGCTTACTGTGCTTATGGTGGGTTATTTTTGGGATATTTAGCGATAAGGCAAGAGGCTATGCGGTACGAGAACAAGACATTAGTTGTTATTATGGCGTGATCTTTAAAAAAATAATCACTCAACCTTTGTTACGCTTGCAACATATTGAATTAAAACGCGGTCCAGTTGAACGTAAAGTAGGCCTCGCGACCATTCAAGTATTCAGCGCTGGCGGTGCCCTTCATACATTCGAGTTACCAGGGCTGTCATTACAACATGCCGAGCAACTTCGTCAATTCATGCTTGATCATAAGGATGTCTCGGTCCATGAATAATTGGCAAAGAGTAGCGCCAATCGGGGCATTGTATTTCTTTTTTAGCAGCGTGATGGTGCTGGTTAATAACATTATATTTACCGTCCCTCTTATTTTTACCAACTATCAAAAGCTAATCGATAATCCGCTGTGGATCTTAATCGGCAGCGTGGCTATTTTGGTGGCATTTGCCGTTATTGCATTCCTACAATTTTACTTTTTTAGCTATCGACTCAGTGAAAACAGCATTGAAATCAAAGCTGGGGTTATCTTTAAAAAACACCTAAACCTCCCTTTTACCAAAATTCAAAATGTTAAACTGATCGCCCCTGTTTATTTTAGACCCTTTGGCTTTACTAGCGTCGAGTTAGACACCGCAGGTTCAGACAAAAACGAAGCTAAAATTGTTGCATTACAATTACCTCTAGCTCAGCAATTGAAAGCACAAATTCTCAACCAAACGGCTGTTAGTGAATCATTAAACTCTCAACAAAACTTTGATCACAGTTCTGAACTTAACACTGAGCAAGGCACTAGCCGTCAACACCCAGACGAACAATTGCTAAACCAACGCTCGATCAGCGATTTAGTTATTCATGGTATTACCAATAATCGAATTTGGATTTTTATTGCCTTTCTCGCCCCCATGGCTGATAACATTACCGATTACGTTGCTGATTTCGCCATATCGGCTGGGATTGATTTTAGTGAAATATTTTCAGCACAAACCCATGCCTGGTGGCAATTAGCGGCCTATGGCTTAAGTTTGCTAATCGTGAGTTACGCGATCGTGATGTTACTATCAGTTATCGGCTCAATTATTTCGTTTTATGGCTTCACCTTAACCAAACATGGTGAAAATTACATCCGGCGCAGTGGTTTGCTAACTCACCACGAAGTGGTGATGAAACTGCCTCGATTACAACTAGTCATTCGCCAACAAGACTGGCTTGATATATTAATCAAGCGAATTAATCTGCGATTTGAACAAACAAACTCAACAGTCAAACAGCAACCAGGGGCCGATATTCGTAATAAAATTATGGTGCCCTCGATTAACCCAACTCAATTTCAACAATTAATCGATGATGTGTGGCCAGACAATCAACTCGCTGAGATTAGCTTCTCTCGAATAAGTAAACGCTTTATCTTTAAATACATCGTGGTTTTTACCTTGCCAATTCATTTAATCATCGCAGGGTTACTGATTCACGATGAGCTATTTTTCAATTTGATATACGCTGCAACTTCAATGCTACTAATCAGTTTCCTCATTGTGATGCGTTGGTATCGTTGGGGCTACGCAATAGATAGTGAGTACATCTACATTCGTAAAGGACTGCTGGGGGTTGATTATTACACCTTCCCGATCCACAAAGTGCAACAAACAAAGTTTAAACAAAGCTGGTTTATGAAACGACGATCATTGTCTTCGCTGGTGTTAGTGTTAGCGTCGGGAGCACAAAGTATTCCATTTATCAAAGCAACGACGGCACTGGCCTTAATCGACCGTACCTTGCATCAAGTCGAATCATCAAAACGAAATTGGATGTAACATGAAATTTGAACCCCCACTACAATCAGCGACCCTGATCAAACGTTACAAACGTTTTTTAGCCGATGTCACGTTAAACGATGGCACTCCAACCACGATTCATGTAGCCAACACGGGGGCGATGTCAGGTTGCGCCGAGCCTGGCGATACCGTGTGGTACAGCACATCAACTAACCCTAAACGAAAATATCCTTTGAGTTGGGAGTTGACCCAAACTAAGGCGGGAGAGTTTATTTGCGTCAATACGATCCGAGCCAATGCCTTAGCAGAAGAAGCGATTAACTTAGGGATTATTGAGCAACTAACGGGTTATCAAAAGCTGCAACGAGAAGTAAAATACGGCAGCGAAAACAGCCGGATTGATATAGTGCTTAGTGATGGTGAGAAACCAGATGCCTTCGTTGAGGTCAAAAGTGTCACCTTACTGCAAGATGGTCAAGGCTACTTCCCCGATGCGGTAACAGTGCGCGGCCAAAAACACTTAAGAGAATTAATTACCATGGTCGAACAAGGACACCGCGCCGTTCTATTATTTGCTATATTGCATACGGGGATTGAATCAATAGAAGCTGCCGCGCACATCGATCCCAAATATGCACAACTATTAAAACAAGCCGAAGATGCTGGCGTTGAAATATTAAGTTTCAAACCCGATATAACCAATAGTTCGATCGCGTTCAGCGAAAATTTATTAGCCAATGGAGCAACACATGACGCACAATGAAACTAATTTTGACCAAGACTGTGTTGAATATGTCGGATTTTGGCCAAGGTTTGGTGCCTCGATCATCGATACAATTATATTACTGCTCATTACCGTCCCTGTACTAGTTTTGATGTATGGCAGTGACTACTTTTATGGTGAACAAGCTAGTTTTAACCTGACAGATCTCACTATTAATTATCTTTTTCCGTTAATAGCGACCGTTATATTTTGGATTTATAAAGCTGCAACACCGGGGAAAATGGCGATATCAACCAAGATTATTGACGCAAAAACAGGCGAAACACCAACACCAAAACAAGCAATCATCCGTTATGTTGCCTATTACATTTCAGCAATTCCTTTAGGTCTTGGCTTTATATGGATTGCATTTGATCCAAGAAAACAAGGTTGGCATGACAAAATAGCAGGCACTTTGGTTATTCGTTCAAATGCCAAGAATGCTCAATTAAAGCAAGATAATCAAAACCAGGATAATTAGGCTTGCAGTTTGTAATGTAATGTTTATTGGTCGTAAATCGAGCAATCAATTCATTTAGGGCTAAGATCAGTCGAGAAACAATTGCATTTAAGAACTAAAAAGCGTTAATTTAGAGAATGAACCATTATTAATAATGGATAGGTTGTCGAATTGATACTTTTCATTATAGATGCGATCTATCAAGATAATAATAAAATACGACCTATTATTAAGTTATTTTATATTTAGGGCTTGAAATAAAAATAATACCCCCCATTTATAAGGCATTATTTTTAAGATTATAATTTGCCAACACTAATGTAATTTGCTATACATAGCGCCGCTAAAAATAAGTAAATACATTATCAACAATTGTTGGCGACACAGGAGAAACGAAATGCCTAAAGCAAATGCTAAAAAACTTGGAGTAATGGCAATTGCCAACGTTGAACCTTATCAGTTAAAACCTGGTGAGGAATACATGAACGAAGCGCAACTAGAGCACTTCAAGAAGATATTAGAAGCGTGGCGAAACCAATTACGTGAAGAAGTTGACCGTACAGTGCACCATATGCAAGACGAGGCAGCTAACTTTCCAGACCCAGTTGATCGCGCAGCACAAGAAGAAGAGTTCGCATTAGAACTTCGAACTCGAGATCGTGAACGAAAGTTGATCAAAAAAATCGAAAAAACGTTAGCTATCATTGAAGAAGATGATGAATTTGGTTTTTGTAAGACTTGTGGCATCGAGATTGGGATCAGACGTTTAGAAGCTCGTCCAACTGCCGATCAGTGTATCGACTGTAAAACGTTATCTGAAATTAGAGAACGCCAGATGGCTGGTTAACTTATATTTCAATGACCACCAACAAGCCCATTGATGGTGGTCATATGTATATTAATTTATGTCAAATTCCCAACATTATCGTGGACGCTTTGCTCCATCCCCCTCAGGTGACCTCCATTTTGGCTCGCTAGTTGCTGCACTTGGTAGTTTTCTTGATGCCAGACATCATCATGGCCAATGGTTAGTCAGAATTGAAGATATCGATCCTCCGCGCGAAGTGGCAGGAGCAACCAAGTCAATTTTAACAACATTAGAATGTTTTGGGCTCAATTGGGATCTTGATATTACTTATCAGAGCCAACGTCATCAGTTTTACCAAGACAAACTCAATTCAATCATTAAGGGCAACCGCGCTTATGGCTGTGATTGCACCCGAAAAATGATTATGCAATCAGGTGGTCTCTATCAAGGACACTGTCTAAGTAATAACAACCTCAGCGACCCACATTCAATTCGTTTTAAAAACCTATCTGGGATTGTTGAGTTTAATGATCGGTTGCAAGGTCTGACTCAGGTCGGTAATGCCTTTGCCAATGAAGACTTTATTCTCAAGCGTAAAGATGGTCTGTTCGCTTATCAATTGGTAGTCGTGTTAGATGATATCGAGCAAAATATTACCGATATCGTCCGGGGTTGTGATTTACTTGAAGTATCCACCAGGCAAATGACGCTTTATCAATACTTTAATCACTTACCAGTGCGTTATCTCCACTTACCGTTAATCGTTAACGATGCAGGCCTAAAACTGAGCAAACAAAACTATGCTAAAGCACTAGATTTAACCCAAGTTAAAGCCACTTTGCTATTAGCGCTCGACTATTTAGGCCAAGAAGTATCATTGCAACATCAAGATTATAGCGTTGAAGCGTTACTGATAGAGGCGGCAAAGAACTGGAATATTAGCCAAATACCATCAGGACCACTTAACACCAAAAAAATCATTAGCAATTGATCTCAATTTAGGCTTATCTTTTGTAGCTGCGTGGGGTATTATTGCCCCCAAATTTTGCAGCTGAGTTATATAACAACTCACAATCAATCACTCGAAATACCATTCGAGCAGTACGCACCAAGGGGTAGAGTATTTTTTCCAAAGTAATCGGGCTATGTCGCAAAGTTATCGGCAGCGCAACACGCACGCCACAAATCACTAAAACTGTTGAACGAGCGGCTCTAGCCGTCGAGATTGTGCCTAGAAGCGAACATGATATCTCACGCTCAAACATGAGTGTCAATGCGGTCAAGGTTTTACAACGCCTTCATCGTGCGGGTTTCCAAGCTTATTTAGTCGGTGGTGGTGTTCGTGACATGCTGCTTGGCGAAGAGCCAAAAGATTTTGATATTGCAACCAATGCAACCCCAGAGCAAATTAAAGAATTATTCCGTAATTGTCGATTAATTGGTCGTCGTTTTCGCCTCGCTCATATTTTGTTTGGCCGCGAAGTTATTGAGGTCGCTACGTTACGTGGTCACCATCAAGAAACCGACACCGAAAAGCTAGCAAAGCAAAATGATAGTGGAATGTTATTACGTGATAATGTCTACGGCACCATCGATGAAGATGCCGAACGCCGCGACTTTACCGTTAATGCCCTTTATTACAATGTCGCAGATTACTCGATCATTGCCTATGGCGGTGGCTTAGATGATTTAGATGACCGCATTCTACGAATGATTGGCGATCCTAAGACCCGTTATCAAGAGGATCCGGTAAGAATGCTCCGTGCCGTACGTTTTGCGACAAAACTTGATATGACGATGTCGCCTGAAACCGAGCAGCCAATTCGCGAAATGGCGCCGTTACTCGCGTCAATACCCGCACCTCGTTTGTTTGAAGAATACCAAAAATTGTTTTTATCAGGTAAAGCATTAGCCAACTATAAAATGCTTAACCATTACGGTTTATTTGAGCAATTGTTTCCAGCCTGTGCTGAGTTATTAAAAGACAATGCCCAAGGTAAAGAGTCAGAGCTTTATCAATTGGTCTGTAAAAATACCGATTTGCGTTTAGCCAATGACCAACGTGTCACCCCAGCATTTATTATTGCCGCATTTTTGTGGTACCCAATCGAACGTCGCGCACAAGATGTGATGGTTGAAGGTGGTTTAAGTTATTACGATGCGATTCTGATAGCAATGAATGATATTTGTGATCAGCAGTGTAAATCAATTGCCATACCAAAACGCTTTACCAGCATGGCGCGTGATGTTTGGCATTTACAAATGCGCTTACCACGCCGCACTGGTGCCCGGGCATTTAAACTATTAACTCACCCTAAATTTCGTGCTGGCTATGACTTATTGCTTATTCGCGGTGAAATTGAAGGTGGCGAAGCCGAAGAACTGGCTCAGTGGTGGACTACGTTCCAACATGCTGGTGAAACAGTTCAACGCGACATGGTGCGCAAATTAGGTGGCCCAAAGAAACGTCGCCGCGCCCCTAAAAAATCAAAACCAGCACAAGAATAACTCAATGGTTGTTTGTTACGTTGGAATAGGCAGCAATCTCGATCAGCCAGTTGTTAAAGCACAATTGGCTATCGAAGCCTTAAAACAATTGCCACTAAGCCAGTTGGTTGCGGTTTCGCCTTTATATTGCAGCAAGCCAATGGGACCCAGTGAGCAGCCGGATTACATCAACGCCGTTGCAGCCATTCAAACTGACTTATCACCACTGGCCCTACTCGACCAACTACAAAAAATCGAGCAACAAACAGGTCGAGTGCGTAAAGCTGAGCGTTGGGGACCAAGAACTCTCGATCTCGATTTAATACTTT